>CAYXVC010000084.1:0-6308 GCA_964468225.1 uncultured Gammaproteobacteria bacterium | reverse complement strand
CCTCCCATGGAAAGATTCCGGCTAAAACGCAACCACTGCTCGCGGTAATCGTATTTGTGTGAAAAAAGATGTTTTCCGTACAATACCTTTAAGTGCGCACGTAAATGTTTGGAAAATAGAAGGAGCAGAAAAAAAAGTGCCGCGCAAAACAGAAAAATAACCTGAGCAACCTTTCCCCAATCACCAGCATAATAACGAACATAGTAACCGCCAACTGCCATAACGATAAGATAACCCGCAGTACCCAACAGTGCCGTACTGTGAAAAACAACCCTTCTGGAAACAAACACCTTAAGTGACCATTCAGGGCTACGAAATGCTGCCACAGCAAGACAAGGAACAATCAGTGCGTTAATCGCACCTCGCGCATACCAAAACTCCTGATCAACTTGTCTGAAAAGCAAAGCATCTGCGTACAATATAAAATCAAAGGCAAACAATCCTCCCAAACCAAAACAAAGATATTTTATCGCACTAAAACGTTCACTACGTGCTGCACGAAAAAGATTTTCAACAAGCACTAATCCGGTAATAGCCAATAAAACAAATACCAAAAAATGTATCCATAACCATTCACTGAAAACAACCCCCCAAAGCACATAATAGAGCAACGCAATGCTTTGAAAAAATACCAGTGCAAACATACCTATTATAATCGTACGATACTTTACAGCAAGACCATTATCGCTTTCAGCAGAACTCAATAATTGCAACAGGAAAATTAACCACAACAGGTCACGGATACACTCCAACAACAACACAAGCATGTAGACCTGATTATCGGATGTTGTCGCGGCATACCCGGCAAAAGCAGCCCATACAACAGTTGCAAGCGTTGCCAGTAAAATAATTGCACCCTGCAATCGACCTTTCCAACGAATCAATAGCAGACCCGCAAAAACCAAATATAAAATAGCTGCCAGTGAATAACTCACTGCACCGATATTCATATTTTCAAGCATATTGCATTAACGCCCGCCTTTATTCCAAAGTACTGCTGCAACTGTTTGTGCGATAATCATCAAATCAAATAAAAAACCATAGTTTTTTACATAATAAAGGTCATACTGCAATTTCTCTCTGGCATCTTTTTCTGAATCACCATAAGGGTAGCTAATTTGAGCCCACCCGGTAATACCGGGCTTTACGCAATGCCGTTCAGCATAATAGGGGATATTTTCAGAAAACTGATCTACAAATTTTGGCCTTTCCGGGCGCGGCCCTACAAAGCTCATATCACCTCTCAATACATTCAATATTTGGGGTAGTTCATCGATTCGTAATTTGCGAATGATTGCACCGACACGAGTTATACGATCATCATTACCTGAAGCCCACTGCGCCTCGCCATCCTTCTCTGCATCGACTCGCATACTGCGAAACTTCAACACATTCATCAACTTCCAGTTACAACCCACGCGTACCTGCTGATAGATCACTGGGCCTCGATCATCCAGCTTGATTGCACATGCCACCAGCAACATGACCGGCCATGCGATACTGAGTAGCAACAGACTCACAATAATATCGAAAATTCGCTTGCCATTAGAACGCCGCAACTGGCCATGGTAAAAACCATCTGAAAAAATCAACCAGCTCGGCGTGAGCACATCCAGCATCACCTTGCCCATTTGTCTTTCAAAAAAAACAACCAGCTCAACAACTTTGTAACCATTGACTTTACAATCAAGCAACTCTTTTACCGGCAGTACATTTCGTCGTTCATCAACGGCAACAATAATTTCGTCAATTTTATATAACTGAGCCAATGACAAAATATCTAAATCATCCTTGATCAGTCTATCTTCTGGCACATGGGGTTTCTCCTTTCCCACCGCAATATAACCCACAACCTTCAACCCAAGAAGGTCTGTTTTGCGCCGAAGTCGCGCTGCTATTGTCGCCGCATTTTTACCTGCACCCAAAACCAGAATTTTTCTTGCACCTCCACTTTCGATCACAGAACCTATCGTTATAACTCTTATAGAAGCAATGATACTTAATGAGATAAGCAGTGCAAAGACAAAGACACCACGCCCAATCAAAAGGTCTGGAAACAGGTAATAAATGAGTATAAGAAAAAGTGTGCCTAACAAAAAACTCATACACACACGCCAGACCAACTCTTTTTTATTGACTCTCATATGACGTTGGTACAATCCCATACCCACAATAAAACTCATAATGACCGCAGCAAATACAATCGCCTTTACAAATATCCCGCCATAATTGTTCCACGCAACATTATCACTTTCCCAAAAACGCAGAAAAGACCCCAAATAGAGAGAAAGAAAAAGAACTCCCAGTTCGAAGGCAAACAAAAACACATATGATTTTGGAACGTAATGTCTATGAATTTTATACATATCTATATTTTTACAATTCTTAATGTTTCGGCAATGATCTCAATTCGCGCTCTTCTTGTAACAAGCTACCAAGACATTTATCCAGTACATAAGTAATAAGTCATGAATTTTTACTCATAGAGGTAGATAGAAACTGTTGATTTAGCAACGATTGATATATTATATATATTTTTGAGGCATCCGTCTCACTTTATATAATGCGATAAATTCCGTATCTGTAAGACTCAAATAAATACAGAAGTAATGTGCCATTTTGATATTATTAAACTTTTTCGACACCTTACCGACTAAAATAAAGCTCAACTAGAGGCGATTCTTTAATTAAGGCAATGAGTTCATTAAACTGGTTCGAATTAAGAGAAATTAACACTTTAAATAACGAGGGTATATAGAATGTTTGATTTAAATTCTGCTAAAATTGGCATGATCGGGCTGGGTTATGTCGGTCTGCCATTAGCTGTTGAATTCGGGAAAAAATTTACAACTATTGGTCTGGATGTCAATACCGCACGTATTGCAGAATTGAAACAAGGAAAAGACAGCTCTCTGGAAGTTGAGCCTGAAATACTTAAAGAAGCAACCTTACTTTCTTATACCACCGCTCCTGAAGATCTATCTGAGTGCAATATTTTTATCATTACTGTACCCACACCCATTGATAAAAATAAACGTCCTGATTTATCACCATTGGAACGTGCTAGTGAAACTGTTGGCAAACTACTCAAACCCAATGATATTGTTATCTATGAATCCACTGTTTACCCAGGTGCCACTGAAGAGGTGTGCATTCCAATTTTAGAGGCGCAATCAGGTCTCACATACAATCAGGACTTCTATGCAGGCTATAGCCCTGAGCGCATCAACCCTGGCGACAAAGAGCACCGCGTAAGCAATATCCTTAAAGTAACCGCAGGCTCAACCCCTGAAGTGGCTGACTTTGTTGACCTGTTTTACCAGCAAGTAATCACAGCTGGAACTTATAAAGCCAGCAGCATTCGTGTTGCTGAAGCGGCAAAAGTAATTGAAAACACCCAACGTGATGTCAATATTGCTCTGATCAATGAGCTTGCTCTAATTTTTAACAAACTCGATATTGATACAGAAGAGGTGTTGCTGGCTGCGGGTACAAAATGGAACTTCCTGCCGTTTCGCCCAGGCTTGGTGGGAGGACACTGCATTGGAGTGGACCCCTACTATTTAACACACAAAGCCCAGGAAATTGGCTATCACCCGGAAATGATCCTGGCAGGACGACGCGTTAATGATGGAATGGGAGCCTATGTTGCTCAGCAAGTTGTGAAGCTGATGACAAAGAAGCAAATACATGTCTCAGGCTCTAAAATACTTCTTCTTGGTCTGACTTTCAAAGAAAACTGCCCAGACCTAAGAAATACTCGCGTTGTTGATATTATTGAAGAATTTGATGATTACCATACTCAAATAGATGTTTACGATCCATGGATTAGCAACAAAGAAGCACAAGAAGAGTACGACATTACCACGGTTGATTCTCTGGAAAATGGCAAATATGATGCCATCATTCTTGCCGTCTCTCATAAAGAATTTATTGAAATGGGGCTTGATAAAATTCGTGCATTGGGCAAAGAAAATTCAGTTTTATATGATATCAAACATATTTTCCCAGCAGAACAAACGGATGGCCGACTTTAATGAAAATTTTAATCACCGGAACTGCCGGTTTTATTGGCAACACACTTGCACAAAAGTTGCTTGATAGAGACGATGAAGTCATCGGCATTGATAATCTCAATGACTATTACGATGTCAATCTAAAACTGGCACGACTGGATAAAATCAAAGACCATGACAGCTTCACTGAAGTTAAAATTGATATTGAAGACCGTGATGCCGTTGCTGCCACTTTTAAAAAATACCAACCACAACGCGTAATTAATCTTGCTGCTCAGGCAGGTGTCCGTTATTCACTGATAAACCCTCATGCCTATATTGATAGCAATATTGTCGGCTTCGTCAATATACTGGAAGGCTGTCGACACAATAATGTAGAACATTTGGTCTATGCGTCCAGTAGCTCCGTTTACGGTGCCAATACAAAAATGCCATTCTCAGTGCATGACAATGTTGATCACCCGGTCAGCCTCTATGCCGCAAGTAAAAAAGCCAACGAACTGATGGCACATACTTACAGCCACCTCTATCAGCTACCTACCACAGGGTTACGTTTTTTCACTGTATATGGCCCGTGGGGTCGCCCTGACATGGCTCTTTTCATGTTCACTAAAAATATTCTCGAAGGCAAGCCTATTGATGTTTTCAACTACGGCAAGTGCAAACGTGACTTTACATTCATTGATGATATCGTAGAAGGTGTAACACGTACGATGGACAAGGTATCCAAACCTGACCCAGACTGGTCAGGAGATGCTCCAGATTGCGGAACCAGTTATGCCCCCTTCAAAATATACAACATAGGCAATAATCAACCGGTTGAACTGCAGTACTTTATTGAAGTAATAGAAAAGAACTTAGGTATTAAAGCACAAAAAAATATGATGGCACTGCAACCCGGAGATGTTCCTGAAACCTACGCCAATGTTGACGACTTAATTAAAGATGTTGGCTTTAAACCTGCAACTTCCATTGAAGATGGTATTGCACGTTTCATTGAATGGTATAGAGATTTTTATAAAGTCTAAAATGAAAAAGGGTGATATTTTCATATCGCCCTTTTCATACTCAACAACGCTATAGGATATTCATTTATCCAAAATCGATCACCTTTTGTTCTTTGAATCAAAAAAGCATATATACTCAGTGATGCGATATTGATGCAGTATCGCACCAATATATATTTACTTGGAGGAACAGCTATGCCCAGACAAAGCATTACATTTACACCGCCTAATGATGCCTGGTTAAAGTCGCAAGTAGACAGTCAGGAATACAGTAATAAAAGCGATATTGTAAATGACCTGATCCGAAAAGCTCGAGGCCAGCAAGACCATATAGAAGCTATCCGCGCCAAACTCATTAAGGCTGAACAAAGCGGATTTACGCACATGAACCGCGATGAAATCCTGAAAAAATCAAAGGAAGAGTTGCGAAAGAATGGCAAATTATAAACTTAGTGAAGATGCACTGGATGATTTAATACGGATTCATCAGAGAGGTATTATAGTGTATGGCGAAGCCATAGCCGATCAATATTATTATGCTTTCTTTGAACGTTTTGAACAGCTTGCCGAACAACCATATTTGTACCAAGCCGTTGACCACATCCGCGAAGGTTACAGGCATAGTGTCTGCGGTGTAGATACAATTTATTATCGTATTGATGGTGATATGGTCAAAATCATGAGCATTTTAGGGCAACAGAACAGGAGCGAATGGCTTTAATAAACGAAGAAAACATATAATATAAGCCGATATATCAGCCTATCGAATTACAGTACTTTATTGAAATCATAAAAAAGGGTGATATTTTCATATCACCCTTTTTACAATCAAAAAACTAAATTTGATAATTAGCTGACCTTTGGATCCAGCGAACCACTATCATAGTTTCCAATCATTGTTTCCAATGAAACAGGCTTAATTTTAGAAGCCATACCTTCACAACCAAACATTTGATAACGAGCTTTACAGATCTCCATCATTGCATTTGTTGCTTCCTTGTAGAATTTACGAGGATCGAAGTTTGAAGTATTTTCAGTTAGATGACGACGAATCGCTCCAGTCGATGCCATACGCAAGTCAGTATCAATATTAACTTTACGTACACCATTTTTAATTCCTTCCGCGATCTCTTCAACAGGCACACCGTAAGTTTGCGCCATATCACCACCAAAACTATTAATCACTTTCAGCCACTCTTGTGGCACAGAAGAAGAGCCATGCATGACCAAGTGAGTATTAGGGATTCTGGCATTAATCTCTTTGATCCGTGAAATTGCCAAAACA
>CAYXVC010000083.1:0-9952 GCA_964468225.1 uncultured Gammaproteobacteria bacterium | reverse complement strand
AGATTATGTATGTGGCAGACTGCCTTTCGGGGAGTCACCTTTACGCTATCAGTCAGCCTGATCACCCTCAATTGTTATCCAGCTTTCATACGCCCGGTTCACCCAAAGGCATCGTCGTAAAAGATGATTACGCTTATGTGGCGGATGACGATTATGGTTTGCAAATTATTGATGTATCTAACCCGCGAGCACCCAAACACGTTTCAGAGCTGATAACCGGTGGTTTGGCTTATACGCCTGTGCTGGCAGATGATCGACTTTTTCTTGCTAGTCATCGCGGCGGTTTTCATATTATTGATATCAGTGATGTGAAAGCACCAAAAGTGATTGCGGAGCATGATACTCCGGGTAAAGCGTGGTCACTTACTGTGAAAGACAATATCGTTTATGTGTCGGATACGACATCAGGTTTATTGATATTTGATGCATCCAATGTGGATGACATTAAACAAATTGCATCTTTTAGTCCGGGTAAAAATGCGGAAGATATTTTAATTCGCGGTGATACCGCATACGTTGCTTTTTTTGATGATGGATTGTATCTATTAGATATTAGTGACCCTGAACAACCTGAAGTTTTATCTCATCTGGCGACTCCAGGTAACGCACGTGGCTTGGCATTGGACGGTGATTTTCTTTATCTGGCTGATTGGCGTGCGGGTATGCATATCATTGATGTTTCTGATAGCAGTCAGCCCAAAATTATGGGGAGTTATGATACAAAGGGTGCATCATGGGGTGTGCAAATTAAAAATAGCCATGCTTATGTGCTGGATTGGTGGGGTGGATTGGTAGTACTCGATGTCAGCAGTTCCGTCAGCCCCACATTGATTGAAGAGTACAGCAAGCGCGGCATCATTCAACAGGCAGTTACATTTGATAACTACTTGATTGCTGTCAGTGGTGAGGGGAGCTTGCAGGTTTTTGATATTAAGAACCCGCTTCACCCAACATGGATGACAACGCTTGATTCTATCCATCAGGCATCAGCGTTGACACTGATGGATAAAGTCGCTTATGTCGCGAATGATAGTGCGGAAATTACGGCGGTTGATCTAAGTAATCCGTTTAATATCCAGAGTTCGGATACCATCAAACTCTCCAGTAAAATTGATTCCATTAAAAGCAGCCAAGGTAAAATTTATACAGCTAATTATAACTTTGGACTAACGATGCTTGACCCGAAAAAACCGGAATACCAAAATCAATACAGAACTGAGATTAACGATTTTTGTCTTGATGGCTCCTCTATTTATATCGCAGTGCCTTCAAAAGGTATTTTGAAACTGGATCAACAAACGCTGGAAGTGACAGGGCATTACTTGGCTGACCGCAATATATCCAGAGTGGAGTCGAATGGTTCATTTTTGTTTGTCACGGATATGGTCGGAAAAATTTCTACGTTTGACCTGAAGAGTGAGGTATTGATTTCGGAGTATGATATTGATCAGCCTGTGATGGGTATGTTGTTACAAACAAACAGGTTGTATATAACACTTGCGGAGCAAAAATTGCTTGTTTTTTCTTACAATAAAGAAGGGTTACTGAGCGTTGATGCAAAGTATGCTTTAAATAACCCCGTTTCTGATATCACAGTGCATCAAGGTACACTCTATTTTTCGGGAGGAAAAATGGTTACAGCCATGAAACCATTGCCTGAACTAAAAACGTCTTTAGAAAATAGTAATACATTTAAAGTCACTATTCCTGATGATATGGCAGAGGGTGCTTATGATGTTGTAGTGATTAATGAAAAAGGACAGCAACAACGATTTCATAATGCATTCGATATCAAGGTTCCCCATTTTTCAAAGCCAAAAATTTCAGCAGAAAAATACAAACTGCTTTTACAGCAGCAGCTTCAAAAGAACAGAGGTTCGTAAAACAATGAAAAATCTGAAAAGAGTACTATCTATTTGGGGAACTGTATCGGGTATTGCTGTACTTTTCGCTGTTTTATTATTTGGCTATTTATTCACTGAATTATTTGGAGAGAATAATTTCAATTGATCAGATATAGTGCCTGAATCCAGAGTACATAGCTTTGAATCAAAACAGGAACTCACCGGTAGTTACCTGAATTTATATGCAAAAAAATCAGATATATCACTTGAAGAGTTGACGTATACAAAAAATTGAATTAAATGAAACAGACAGATGTAGTGACAAAAAAATTAGCCGTCGTTGTCCTGATTTCAGGTGGTGGCAGTAATCTTCAAGCCATTATAAACGCAATGCAACAGCATGATTTGCCTATTGAGATCCGCGCTGTCATCAGCAATCAAAAGGAAGTTTTGGGGCTTGAACGTGCGCGTAGCGCTAATATTTCTGCGCATACACTCAATCATACAGACTTTCCCGACAGGATAAGTTACAGCCTTGCACTACAAAATTTGATTGACAGTTTTGAACCGGAACTGATTGTGCTCGCAGGGTTTATGCGTATTTTACCCGAAGCTTTTGTGAATCATTACATAGGAAAAATACTCAACATTCATCCATCACTGTTACCCGAGTTCAGCGGCCTTCATACTCACCAAAGGGCATTGGAATCTAACGCTATAGAGCACGGCGCGAGTGTACATTTTGTCACGAATGAACTGGACGGTGGGCCGTTAATCATTCAAGCCCGCGTTCCTGTACTCAAAGAAGATACAACAGAAACTCTGGCCAAACGCGTTTTAGAAAAAGAGCACAAAATTTATCCATTAGCGATAAAATGGTTTGCACAAAACAGACTCGTCATGAAAGACTATAACGCCACACTTGATGGAAATACCCTTGAAAAACCCGTTGTATATTCGGATTAATCCCGTAATGTTAAAAATCAAAAAACTCTTTCTTTTTTTCAAAAAAGACCTATGGCGTATTGATTTAAATCAGCTTCCCAAATGGAAAGCCCGTTTATTCAATGCCCTGCGTATCTTGCTGGCCGTAGGCCGCGATATTGTGGATGGACAGCTCAACTTTCGAGCCATGAGTCTGGTGTACACCACACTGTTATCAATGGTTCCTCTGCTTGCGGTCAGCTTCTCTGTACTCAAAGGTTTCGATGTTCATAACCAAATTGAACCTGCACTGCTCAATTTACTGACACCGCTCGGTGATAAAGGCATTGAAATCACAGAAAAAATTATCGAGTTTGTTGATAACATCAAAGTGGGCGTAATGGGAGCCGTCGGTTTGGGATTGCTTTTTTATACCGTCGTCGCACTGATGCAAAAAATCGAAAGTGCTTTCAACTACACATGGCGCGTTCAAAAAAACCGACCCTTATCGCAACGTTTTAGCACCTATCTAAGCGTTGTCATTGTAGGCCCTGTTTTAATCTTCGGGGCACTCGGCATCACCGCAACAGTAATGAACCACTCAGTCGTGCAGCAAATAGTAGAGATTCAACCTTTCGGCGAACTGATTAAAATCGGTACCCGATTAGTCCCTTACATGCTCATTATTCTGGCATTCACCTTTGTATACAGTTTTATGCCAAACACCAAAGTACGCCTCAAACCCGCACTCATTGGTGCATTTGTCGCCGGCATTCTATGGCAAAGTACTCAATGGGCATTTGCCACTTTTGTTGTCTCTTCCACACAATACACAGCTATCTATTCTGCTTTTGCAACACTGATACTGTTTATGATCTGGCTCTATCTTGTATGGCTAATTCTTTTAATCGGATCAAGCATCTCTTTTTATTGTCAAAACCCCACATTCTTAACCATAGAGCGGCAGAAACTTCATCTCAGCGCTCGTATGAAAGAACAACTGGCATTAAGAATTATGCATTTGATTGGTAAAAAGTTTTATGACAATCAACAAGGGTGGTCAGCCACAGCTCTGGCCGAAAAGTTGAACATGCCAATGGATCTAATTTCACAAGTACTTGATGCTTTGGAAGAGAATGATTTGCTCACACAAAATTGTGATGAAGAAGCGGTTTATCTACCAGCCAAACCATTGGAAACAACATTGGTACTGGATGCGCTGAATGCCGTCCGCAGTGCAGGCGAAGGCCATCTGCTCAGCCCAAAACGACTGCCAGAGCAACCCGCCATCAATGCACTATTAGAGAAAGTAGAGTCGTGCCGATACAGCGCATTAGAAAATTATACGCTTAAAGATCTGGCTTTGGAAAAGGTGGATTAACACTTATTATTTATCTCTTAAGTCTTTTTAATTTGATGCATCAGGACATGAGCGGTTTAACAACTTAAAATGTATAAATTATTTCATCTGCGTTCCTTGGCTCAAATATTTACCCCATGACAAACAAAAAAACTATCTTAATCACCGGTTGCTCCAGCGGCATTGGTCTAAAGTGCGCATTGGGTCTATACAAAAAAGGTTACCGTGTCTTTGCGACTGCACGCCAGCAAAAGGATGTTGATTCACTGCAAGCACAAGGCCTCGAAAGCTTTCTATTGGATCTGGATCAAAGTGACTCCATTCATAACGCCGTCGATGAACTACTTTCTCTCACAGGAGGTACTTTGGATGCACTCTTTAATAACGCAGCGTATGGACAACCCGGAGCCGTGGAAGATTTAACGCGTGATGTATTACGCGCGCAATTTGAAACAAACCTGTTTGGAACCCACGAACTCACAAACCGCATTATCCCCATCATGCGACAACAGGGACATGGGCGTATTATCTATAACAGCTCATTACTGGGTTATGTCGCACTGCCCTATCGCGGCGCATACAATGCCAGCAAATTTGCTCTGGAAGGGCTGGTGGATACATTACGTCTGGAACTCAAAAATAGTGACATTTTTATTTCACTGATCGAACCGGGGCCAATTATCAGCCAATTTCGTGCCAATGGCTACAAGAAGTATCAGGAAAATATTGACTCGGAAAGTAGTGTTCATCATACAATTTACCAATCAATGGAAAAGCGCCTCACAAATCCTGGCCCTGTTGCACCATTTACATTGCCCCCCGAAGCGGTACTCAAAAAACTGATTCATGCTCTGGAAAGTCCACGTCCAAAGCTGCGCTATCCCGTCACATTTCCGGCATACCTTTTTGCAACATTGCGGCGGCTGTTGACCTCTCGCGCCCTTGACAAAGTATTACTTAAAATTTCCTCAGGAGAACACAAATAATGGCCCACACAGACCGTTATCGTATTGAAAAAGACAGTTTAGGCGAACTTCAAGTCCCGGCAGATGCCTGGTATGGCATCCAGACCGCCCGTGCCATCGCCAACTTCCCAATCAGTGGCCGAGCGCCTGATCGTGACTTCGTACAATCTCATGTACGAATCAAACGTGCAGCGGCAAAAGCTAATCAACAAGGCGGCTGGCTTGACAAAAAACAGGCCGAAGCAATTATTACTGCTTGCGACCAGATCCTTGAGGGCAGCTACATTGATCAGTTTGTGGTCGATCGCTTTCAAGCGGGTGCGGGTACCAGTCACAACATGAACAGCAATGAAGTGGTCGCCAATTTGGCCAATGTCGCTTTAGGAGGGAAAAAAGGTGAATACAGCCCGATTAATCCCAACGATCATGTCAATATGGGACAAAGCACCAACGATACGATTCCCACGGCCATTCGCTTAACAGCGCTTAAAAAACTTCCCCGTTTAATCGCTGCCATCGAAAATATGGCCGCAGAATATGCACGTATCGGTAAACAGGAAGAAGATACGGTTAAGAGTGCTCGCACCCACTTGCAAGATGCCGTACCCACTACATTGGGTCGTGAATTCAGCGCTTATGCCTGGACATTAAAACGCTGCGCAGCACGTCTGGAAAGCTGCCGTGACCCGCTTTGTGAAATTGGTTTAGGTGGCAGCGCGGCGGGTACAGGGCTTAATACCTCGCCCGACTACATCGAAAATGTCGCAAAAGCATTAGCTGAACTGACGGGTGAAACGATTCGTCCCGCAGATGACCTGGCAGCACAGATGCAATCCATGAATGATCTACAGCATCTTTCATCAACCATTCGTGAAGTCACACTCGAATTGACACGAATTTCTAACGACATGCGCCTGCTCGCTTCCGGCCCCAGAACAGGGCTGGGTGAAATCATGTTGCCCGCCGTACAACCCGGCTCCAGCATCATGCCGGGCAAAGTAAACCCTGTGATGTTTGAAATGCTCAATCAAGTCTGCTTTCAGGTTCTTGGGCAAGATTCTGCGATCAGCTACATGACTCAAGCAGGGCAATTAGAACTCAACGTCATGATGCCCGCGCTCGGTTCCGCACTATTCGATATGATGGAATGGCTCACTAATGCAACCAACGCCGCTACGGAAAAAAACCTGAAAGATTTACAGGTAGATCGTGAGCGCTGCAAAGCTTTTCTGCATAGCAGTGTGGGCTTGGCAACACTTTTAAATACCGACATTGGTTATGCCGCTGCGGGCGAAGTGGCCAAGGAATCTGAAAAAACGGGGAAACCCGTCAATGTCATTGTAGCGGAACGTAACCTTATGGCCGCTGATAAATTTGATGCACTCGTGCTCAAAGCAGCCAAAGATGGAAAAATCTGACATTGGAAAATCTCTTTGATATCGCAAAAGCCTGCATTCTCACCCGTAACCCTGATGAAAAAGTACAGGCCACTCAAAAAGCAGTTAAAGCTTGGCGATCGGGTGAGCTGGCTTTTGAAACTCACTTACCGCCGGTTCCTATTGAAGAACCCGGGCGACCTGAAAAGCCTGAGTTAGTCAGCCCCAAAGAGGTTCCCAAACGTGGCTTAGGCTCGGAAGAAGGTCGGGCAGCTTTATATCATGCACTGACCCATATTGAATTTAATGCGATCAATCTTGCATGGGATGCCGTTTACCGCTTTCGTGAAATGCCCAGGCAGTTTTATGAAGACTGGATGCGCGTTGCCGATGAAGAGGCGTATCATTTCACGCTGCTCAGCGATCGCTTAAACGAACTGGGACATCAGTACGGTGATTTCACTGCACATAACAATCTCTGGACGATGGCTTGCGATACGGCTCATGATCCACTCGTTCGCATGGCATTAGTCCCAAGAGTGATGGAAGCAAGAGGTCTGGATGTTACGCCTCGCATCATGCACCGTTTGCAACAAGTCGGTGATGATCGTACCGTATCAATTCTGGAAATTATTCTACGCGATGAAATCGGGCACGTAAAAATTGGCTCGCACTGGTTTCACTATTTATGTGAACAGCGCAACCTTGATCCAGAAAAAACCTTTCGGGAACTTATTTCAAAGTATTATGCAGGCCAGTTGAATGGCCCTTTTCATTACGAAGCACGACTTGAGAGCGGTTTTAGTAAAGCAGAGCTGAAATCATTGGAAACTCTATTTCAAGCAAAATGAAATCCAATTTATGAACGAACAACAAGCAAATAATCCATTACACGGCGTTACGCTAGAAAAAGTCGTCAATACACTGGTTGAGCATTACGGCTGGAATACGTTGGGAAAACGCATCAATATACGCTGTTTTAATAGTGACCCATCGGTAAAATCCAGCCTCAAATTCCTTCGCAAAACGCCTTGGGCAAGAAAAGAGGTTGAGGATTTATACATCACCACGAAAAACAGTGTTTGGTTTAAAAAGTGAGTTCAGCATCCGCCGAAAATCAGCTCAACGTTTTTAATTTTCGATCCATAGCAAAGGTCGCAAATGGCACGGTGGAAGACAAAACAAGCAAAGCCAGAAAACCATCAGACCATGACTTCCGGTGGCTGACAAAAAAAGAAAACGCCACAAACAACATAAATAATATACCGTGAGTCATACCAACAATCGGTACAATTTCCACATTACCGTAGTAATATTTCAATGGCATGGCAATAAATAACAAAGCTAGCAGCGACAAACCTTCAATAATCGCAGCTAACCGAAGAATACTCACCAAATCTTTCATAAAACACCTACAAACAAGAAGACTGAGGAGGAATACTACTTCACCCTCAGCCTGAATACACCTAATTTAGTGATGATGACCACCTTCACCATGCACATGTCTGTGACTACTCTCTAGTAGATAAAGTGTAACCCGCCGGGATTTCAAAAACACTGTCATGTACGGGCTTAATGGCAACACTATTAACTTCGTAAATATAATGAAATATCGGTTCATTGGGATTAGGGACAAACATATTCTTCACTTTTTTAGCGGCAAGCCCTTCGACACTATCTTGAAGTGATCCCATTGGATCAGACCAATTGAACCCCTTCTTTTTAGCTTTTTCTGCTACTTGTGCTTCCTCCGGGCAGGCCTTTTTATCCAGATACCAATCAACTTTAATAGATATTGGATAGCCTTTGGCTGTTGCTAATTTCTGGCTAACAGAGTTATTCCATTCCTTTTGCTTAGATGTATCACCGGAAAAAGCAGACAAGGCATCAAAAATTTCATCCGAAAGCAGTAAGGACAAGGGGTTATTATCTTTTTGCACCCCTTTTCGGTACGCTCGTGTGGCTTCTTCGTTAATCTTCCACACTTCTTCAATAGCAGCTGTTGGTACGGTATTCCAGAAAACTATTTTTAAAGTACTGGTATCTTTTCTGCCATTTTCATCTTTATATTCCACCTGCCAAATTGCATGATGCTCTTTTGTTTCATATCCGGAAATAATACGAGTTTTCCCTGTTTCAGTAACAGTGAATTTGTTTTCACTAGGGCTCATCTGACATCCAGTATCTTCAGCAGGATCGTACTGAAACTCCTCTTCCTCCTCTTCTTCCCCCGCAAATAGTGCCAGGATATCTGTATTACATCCGCTCAGAGGACATTCTAAATATTTTTTATCGAACAAAGTCCAGCTCAGGTTTTTATCCATACGATAAATGATTGTATTATTTCCACCGCCCAAAAGCTTACCAGCCACCCAGGAGTCATATTTATGTTTATCGGAAATTCGCCTTTTGTCATTACGCGTGTAGACGAGTTGTTCAAATGTAGAATCAGGCAATATCATACCACTGACAACACCACTGGCCTTCAGAACTACTGTTGGATTTTTGGGTGTAGTATCAATTTTTTCCGGTTTGCTCGCACACCCGGCCAGCAATACCACAGCGATAGTTAATCCTATTTTTTTCATTTAATTTACTCCCGTAACTTCAGTAATTAAAAATATTTCAATCGGTTCATATCATTAAATAACATTGCAAAGCTTATCACAAAAATTGACATTCACACCTCTTGTATTACAATTAGTAATACATACGAAATTTAGAAAAAATTAATGATTACTCTCAGGCTTGATCCAAAACTGGAAAAAACTATCAATAATGTTGCTCATCAAATAGGAATCAGTAAATCAGAGCTAATACGAAAAAGTATTACAGAATTTATTGACAAGCTAGATAAGCCAACTCCGTGGGAATCAGGCTGTGATGTTTTTGGAAGGTACGCAAGTGAGAAAAATAATTTATCAAGAGATCGGAAATCAATTCTCAAAGATAAAATCAGAGCGAAGAGATGAAAAAAATATTGATTGACTCTGGCCCTTTGATCGCTCTTTTTGATCGAAATGACATGTATCACACTGCCTCCGTTGAATTCATAAAAGCCAATCATAGCGAATTGGTAACGACGATAGCATCTATTACGGAAACACTGCATCTTCTGAACTTTAATAGAAATGCTCAAATAGACTTTTTAAGTTGGCTAAATGCTGGCGCTGTAACCATAGAACCTATAACAGCAGATGACCTATTCAGCATAAAAGAGCTAATAATAAAATATTCTGACCTTCCTATGGATTTTTCAAATGCATGTCTAGTGCTTTTAGGCGATAAACTAAATATTAATAGAGTTGCAACAATTGATAGAGATTTTGATGTATACAGGTTAAAAGGGAAAAAACCGTTTACGATACTTATCAAATAAAATATTGTTAAGCTGATATAGCACTCAAAGTTCCATTTCCTGACAGGAGTACTTACTCTCCAAATCAAGTAAATATTTTTTATCACTCAAGCCACTGGCATAAC
>CAYXVC010000082.1:7242-10718 GCA_964468225.1 uncultured Gammaproteobacteria bacterium | reverse complement strand
AATACCGGCCTGTCACGCCGGTGGTCGCGGGTTCGAGTCCCGTCCGCTCCGCCAATGAATAAGGGTGTATCTCATGATGGGGTACGCCTTTTTTTATGTCCGAAAAATTCCTTGTTTGCTGGTATAACCGAATAGTTACTATTATTTAAAGAGATTAGAAAAAATGCTGCAATTTATGCGAAGTCGTGCGCAGGGAGTTATTTCCTGGTTTATTGTTGGTTTAATTATCATTGTTTTTGCACTTTTTGGAATTAGTAATTATGAGAATGAAATCACCGTAAGTGTTGCTAACATAAATGGTGTGGATATCACTCAAAGAGAGTATCAAAATGAATATCAGCGTGAGCGTTCTCGCCTCCAATCTATGTACGGTGAAAATTTTGATATTGAATTATTGGGAGAGCAACGGGTTAAGCAAGGAGTGGTTGACCGCCTTGTAGAAACTGAGTTGCTATACCAAACTGGGGTTGATCAGGGCTTTCGGGTGAGTGATGCTCAGCTAAGCTTATCTATTCGGGATATTGAAGCTTTTCAAGGGGATAATGGATTTGATAGTGAGAACTATAGGCGTGCACTATCAATGCAAGGTATGCAGCCAGCTGAGTTTGAGGCTTATTATCGGCGGGCGATTTTTGTTGATCAAAATCAAACGGGCATCATAAACAGTTCATTTTCCACAGTAAATGAGATAGAAGCGTTGGCTATACTCAGTGGGCAGCAACGTGAATTGAGCTATTTGATGGTTCCTGTAGATCAATTTATAGAAAAAGCAACGGTCAGTGATGAGGCCTTGAAATCACATTATGATGCTAATCAGGAGCGCTATGCGACTCCTGAAAAGGTGAGTTTGCAATATGTTGAATTGACTATGGATGGCGTTGCAAAGTCAGTTGAAGTCACTGATGACGAGGTTCGCGAGCTTTATGAAGATCGTTTGCATGAGCTGACGGAAGAAGAGCAGCGTCGAGCCAGCCATATTTTAATCTTAGTGGACGAAGATAGCGATGATGCTTCTGCATTGGAAAAAATAGAAGGTTTGTCTAAACGTATAAAATCCGGAGAAGATTTTGCAAAACTTGCTAAAGAGTTCTCTCAAGACCCCGGCTCAGCAGAGCTGGGTGGTGATCTAGACTTTTTTGGCGCAGGTGTCATGGATGCGGCTTTTGAAGCGTCTGCTTTTTCTCTTGATAAGGGCAATGTCAGTGATCCGGTAAAAAGTAGTTTTGGCTACCATTTGATTAAGCTGACTGATGTTCGCGGTGGCAAAACAAAACCGTTTGAAGAAGTAAGTGAGCAATTAAAAGAGGACATTGTCCAACAAAAATCAGCGGATATTTTTCTTGATCAAGCAGAAATTTTGGCCAATCTGACTTACGAAAATCCTGAAAGTCTGGGTACGGTTACGAGTGAGCTCGGCTTATCTATAAAAAAGACAGCTCTTTTTAGTCGTGGGCAGGGAGAAGGAATAGCACAAAACCCAAAAGTGAATTCTGCTGCTTTCAATCAAGATGTTCTGGGTGAAAACAATAATAGTGAAGTTTTAGAAATTGCTAATGATCGGCTGGCGGTGGTTCGCGTTGATCAGCATGAAGAATCCAGTATTCGTCCTTTTGAGGAAGTGAAAGAGGCAATTTCAGATGAACTTCGTCGTATTGAAGCCTTGAAATTAGTGAAACTGGAAGGCGAAAAATTACTTGTCGAGATAAAAAATGGTGCTGATGGTAAAAAGTTGGCTGATAAAAGTGGCTATGAGTGGGACGAGCCTGGTTTTATAGTACGCAATAATCAAGAGGTGGATCGCTCAATATTAGATCATGCATTTCAATCTGAAAAACCTACGGATGATAAAAAAGTGATTTCTGGTATTGAGCTTTCTTCAGGTAATTATGCTGTGGCTGTTATTTCAGGAGTAAAAGCAGGTGAAGCACCTAAAGCGGACTCTTCGGAATGGCAAGGAGCCGAACAAATGCAAACTCGTATGCATGGAATGGCTGCTTTAGCGGATTACATTGAAACGCTCAAATCAGAAGCAGACATTACTTATAGTGTTGAAAATTACTAAAGTGAGTTTTGGTTTGTGGATAAAATTTATACCAGAATAGACGCATCACGGCATTATATTGGTGGTTCTGATATTTCTGCTCGCGAAGCAGGAATTCTGGCGGAAAAGCTGAGAGATAATGTTGTCATCAAGTTGCAGCAGCGCGGTGCACATCGAGGTTGGGTGGGTAGCTCCAGCGACTCACCGAGCCAAGCTATTTCAGTAAAAGATATTTGTGATGTTTGGCAGCGATCTGAGCCTATTGTTTTATCCGGTTTTATTGATTCCAAAAAGCTTGTAAAGCATGAAGCAGATCTCGATCAATCTCACCAATTAATGAGTGATGTACTTGATGGTAAAGAGTGCAATGAGCTGCTTCATCAACCTCCTTATTTGTCACGTTTGTCCCGTCAGTTTGAAATTCTTTCCAGCATTTACGATGAAAATGATCCGCAAGCGATCGAAAAAATTGAATGTGATGTGATTGATGGTGATGATATTGTTGCTGAAAATTTATGGCTAAAGCTTTCATGGCTCTCGTTTGTAGAAGAAGATGCTTCATTACGGTTTCGTTTTTCTTTTGGACTGGAGTCGTATGAAGATGTTGCGGCAGACCCGGTTCGACAACAATATGCCGCAGAATTTACGCAAGCCATTTTTCCAGAGTCGGCGCTCATTAGTCATAATGAGCCATTAAAGCAGATATTATGCAAAGCACTAGGTGCAAATGATGTTTCTTATGTCGAACGCATTATATTTTTTAATGCGCCTGACGGTGGCGCTCAATTTCATCAAGATATAGAAAAAGGCCATCAAGGGGTTGTTTTTGCGCAGTTGCGGGGGCGTACGGGTTGGTTAACCCTGTCCAAACAAGCCCTAATTGATGAAATTCAGCTTTTTTTATCGCGCCCTGATGCTTCTTCTTTGATGGCGCTTGTGAATGATGTTGAAGAAATTGAATGTTTGTATTCCAAAGCAGCTAATAACACTTCATTGTCCGCTTATCTGGATGATCCAGATAACGACCCGTTAGAAAAGTTGATTAACCGTCTACCTGCTTTTGCACAGCAGCTTGTTGAGCGAGGTCATGTTTATATTATTAATCCAGGCGATATCGTACTGCTTCCACAGAAAAATATCGACCATTGTGCGTGGCATGCCGTGTTATGTCTGGATGACTTTCCTGGTGAAGCGCTCTCTTTTGCGGTTCGTGAGGCTTGATGTAGCTTTGGATAGCCTTCGTTCAAAAGTACGTTGGCAATGCAGGCGAGGGATGCGTGAGCTGGATGTGTTGTTGCTGGGCTTTTTTGATGCTCGTTACGATACACTTTCAGAAAAAGAAAAAAATGCATTTTTATCATTGTTAAGTTATTCCGATAACGAGCTGCTCGAATGGCTTATGGCTCGTAGTCAACCCAAGGATTCAGGGTTAAAT
>CAYXVC010000082.1:0-7142 GCA_964468225.1 uncultured Gammaproteobacteria bacterium | reverse complement strand
GGCTTGGTTGTATTGCGGTTTAAAACAATCACAAAAAAGCGGAGAGCTGTTATTGTTTTTATCGACAGCATGGCGTCTGAATCACACCGGAAATTACGTGTACGTTTGCGCCTGCAAGCGCATTCTTGAAAAATGGAACTTGTATGAAGCCTTGAATGTCTATCGTGTGTCGCGATTATGATACACTAGCGCGTTTCAAAAGAGGCAATTTTTAGTCTCTTGGTATTCAGTTTAAAATGACATTTTGGCAGGTTTATAAGTTATGTCTAAAAGTAGTACAGCTGTGGTACAAAAGTCGCCATCGTCTGAGAGTAACAGTGCGGGTTTAAGTGCTGGAGATATCAAAGCATTAAATGATAAATATCATTCATTGAGTATAGAGGCACGAATACAAGAGCTTTATAAGGATTTTTCTCAGGATAAAGTGATGTTGACCTCTTCTTTTGCAGCCACTTCTGCCTATTTGTTGCATATTTTTTCACGTTTTGCTCCAGCCCAAAAAGTATATTTCATTGATACAGGTTTTCATTTTCCTGATACGTTGGCGTATAAAGAAAAATTGACAAAGATGTTTCATTTGAAAGTAGAAGATGTGCGTGCTGAAACGTGGAAGCATGAGCATACGGTAAAAGACGAAACTTGGAAAACCGACCCTAATTTTTGTTGTTCAATCAATAAAGTTGAGCCACTCTATAATTTGCAGGGGCGTTACGATATTTGGGTGTCAGGCTTGATGCGTTGGCAAACTGAACATCGTGCGACATTAGATATTTTTGAAGAGCGTAATGGTATTATCAAATTTTATCCGCTTGTAGATGTCAGTAAGGAAGCGCGTGATCTTTATATTAAAGAGCATGATCTTCCATTCCATCCATTAGTTGCACAAGGTTATTCTTCCATTGGTTGTACGCATTGCACCAAGCCGGGGGATGATCGCTCAGGCCGTTGGAATAACAGCCCTAAAACAGAGTGTGGTCTGCATCTGTAGAACTTAATGGTGCCCCGGAGACGATTTGAACGTCCGACCTATCGCTTAGGAGGCAATTGCTCTATCCAGCTGAGCTACCGGGGCGGTATGAAAACAGCCGAATTGTAGCATCGAACTATTATGTAGAACTACTTATTTCAGTTTGTCACCTTGAGTGAGATGATAGTTTGTTCGTTTGAAAGTTGTGAAGTTACTGGAGTGTCCTTGAATTTTTGCGGTTCACCCCATAATATGACATTCTATTATTAAATTTTTTGGAGTTGGTTATGAAGCGTATAGCACTATTTTTGGTAACAAATATTGCCGTAATGATTGTGTTGAGTATTACTCTGAGGTTGTTGGGAGTTGATCAAATACTTCATGAAAATGGTAGTGATCTTAATTTAGGTAATTTGCTTGTCTTTGCGGCAATTTTTGGCATGGGTGGTGCTTTTATTTCATTAGCCATTTCAAAGTGGACAGCCAAACGCATGACAGGTGCACAGGTGATTGAGAACCCAAGCAATGAAACAGAGCGTTGGTTAGTAGAAACTGTGCGTCGCCAAGCTGATCGTGCAGGTATAAAAATGCCTGAAGTAGCAATTTATGATGCACCGGATATGAATGCCTTTGCAACGGGTATGAATAAAAACAAAGCACTGGTTGCCGTCAGTACCGGGCTGATGCAAAGCATGAGTCGGGAAGAAGTTGAGGCTGTACTGGCGCATGAAGTTAGTCATGTAGCAAATGGTGATATGGTGACGTTGGCGCTGATTCAAGGCGTTGTTAACACTTTTGTTATTTTTCTGGCGCGAGTCGTAGGCCATACTGTTGACCGTGTTATTTTTAAAAATGAACAAGGGCATGGCGTTGCATATTGGGTAACAAGTATTGCAGCCGAATTGCTTTTAGGAATATTGGCTTCAATTATTGTGCATTGGTTCAGCCGGAAACGTGAGTTTCGTGCGGATGAAGGAGGCGCAGCATTAACCAATCCAGCAGCAATGGCTTCTGCTCTGGAGCGCTTGAAGACAGGTATCAATGAACCTCATTTACCTGATCAGATGGCAGCGTTAGCAATATCCAATAAATCTAGCGGAGGGATTAAACGCTTGTTTATGAGCCACCCACCATTGGATGAGCGGATTGCAGCATTACGTTCAATGAGGTGATATTATGAGGGCGAACTTGTCTTCGTCCTTATTTTTGTGCTTTTTAGAGTAGTACCTTTGGGTAGGTATTATGAAACATATGGAGTCACTTCGAATCGGTTGTAACCATAGGTATCCTCTATCATTGTTAATAGGGTGTATCGCTTTTCTATATTATTTTCCAGTAAATTCACAACAGATCCTAACTGGTAGCAGTTGATCATAGTCAGCAGGCTTCGAGGTTGTTTGAGTGCCTTTATTTCAGGTAAAAGCAGGCCTCTAACGTAATCCTTCTTTTTGATTTTTGGTTCGTTATTAATGTCAAAATAAGTTGATAGAGCAACTGCTTCAGCAGAGGGAGATAAAAGTTGGATGCCCATTTCAATGGTTTGGGCTGTGGTGTTTTTGATCCACCGAATGACTCCGATTTCCCAACAGTTTGTTTGTTCCAGAGCATTTTGCAGACATAGCAGTTCACCAATACGAACTATTGAAGGTTTTTCTTTTGGTAATTGAACGCACAGCCCTCCAGCACTTTCATTCATTACAATAAAGCGATCTGTACAATATGTCAGGTTATGATTTTGAATAACTTCTGGCGATTGATTGATGTCTGTGTAGAATGATTCATCATCCTTAAATTCTGTGTCAATGGGTTGAGAGTAGCTCAGTTCCCAAATATTAATGGTATCAAGGTCATTCATCTCTTTTGGAGTGCCATCAGAAACAGTAAATCGAGTTGAGTGAAAGAGTGAATTTGGTGTGCTTTTATCTATGTCAGAGGCAAAAGAATTTTTATCTCTATTAACAAAATGATGAACAGCATCCAGACCAAAAGCACCATTTAAGGTGGTTTCTCGATTTTTACGCGTAGAGCATCGTTTGGTGGCGGGGTTCCATGCTTTTGATAAATGAGAGAGTAATGATGGAGTGAGGTGCCCTTGATACTTTTGTTGCGTTGCTTTTTTTTCGTTGAGTTGGGATAAACGCCTTTTTATTTCGTGTAATGCGCCTGCTGTGTCCAGACTAAAGTCTTGCAATGTTTTCTGTTCACTCTGTTGTATTTTTTTGAAAGGAGGCTGGTCATCATAAGGTTTGATGAGTATGGTGTCTGGCTGGTTTTCTGAATATCTTTTCAATTGGCAGGTGCTTGCCCATGAATAAAGAGTTGTACGAAGTTTTTCCATTTCATGTTGAGACAGATGATAAGGGTCTGCCAATGCAAATAGTGCAATCTGTTTGTATGTATCAAGTATAGAGCTCCATGGAGTCAGGTCATTTTCTGCATCATTGATTGTATTATGAAGTAGATTAAACTGTTCTGCGTAACAAAAAACCTGATGAGTATCACGCCATACGCCCTTTGGAGGCGACATATAAGTTTGGTAGGAAGTCAATAAAATTCCACTTAGATAATAGAGTGCACGATGAGCAATCATTGTTTGAACTTTAGGGTCTGGGTGTGAGTTTTTTTGGTTCAAACTGTTCATAATCACTATCTTGTATCCATTTGCCATCTCTTCTTGTAGTGCGCATGCCAGGTGGGCAACTGCTCTGTTTTTTTCAGAAATGGGAATGTTTGAACCAAAAAAATGTTTACGTGTTGCTTTCAGTAAGCAGCCGATTGTCGGGCGAAAAACTTCCAGAATTTTTATTCTGTTTTTAATCGGAACAGTATGGCAATTTAGTTTGACCAGAATGTTAAAGATTAATCGGGCAGTTTCTCCTGCATTGGTAAGAGGCAGCTCTGTTACCCATTGTTCAGCTTTGAAGGAGCGTGCATCAAAGTCAAGCTTTGAACCCTCTGCTAGTGAAGGCGTTTTCAACACAATATTCCCTACGTGAGTCGTCACAAAAATATTTTCCTTTAATATAGTTTTTATCTATTAAACAATTGCTTGCGGTATACTTTTAAAAATAATGTTAGCTATTTAAATTGAAGCTATTTCCAACAAAAAATAACTGTACCGTTCTATTTTATCTTTATTATAGTCTTTTCGTAAAATTTTCTACCTTAAGGCATATCTTTTGCAAGTGACTTTGAAACTATGGAGATTGACTATGAATTTAGAGTTGTTGCAGTTGGTACCACAAACCTTAGGTGATTTGTCCAAAAACTCTGTTGCAAGTATAGATAAGCAAGCTGACTCTCTATTAGAGTTTTCCGGTGAGGGTGAGTTTTTACTACAATTAGAGCAAGAGTTTAATCTCTCCGAGCAGAAAGTTATTGAGCAAAAATTGCCAGAAAACGGCAAGAATTTACCTGCAGTGGAAAGTGCCAATGGCAATTTATCTCTGGCGGTAGAGTTGGAGCAGGAAACGCCAGACTCTTTTGACCCTTTCCGGTCTGATGAATTTCCCAATTCAAATGCTACCTTGATTCCAGCTTTATTATTTCCTGTACAGCCCGTAACACCACTGCCATTGGATATAAATAAAGCAGCCAGTCAACAATCGGATCAACTGAACAGGTCGATTAATGTGCAGATTGAAACTTCGGAGCTTCTTACTGAAGAGATCGACACCTATTTTTCTGATGAAGAAGTTACAGAGGTGGTGACTTCTGAGTTCATTCAACCTGAACTGAGCCGTAAAAATCAAATACCTTTAGATGCATCGTCAGGTGATGTAAAGCTTAGTCGTGGTGATGCTGCTTTGGCTATGTCATCAGTTACGAGTCCTTTATCGCCTGCCTCAAAGGCCGTTGAATCGACACCGACCTTAAATGCTACCCTTGAATCTTCTGTCAGTGATTATGATGCATGGGGCGCTGAATTAAACAACCGAATAGCATGGATGGTGCGCAAAGACATACAGGTAGTGAGCCTGCGCCTGAACCCTGCCGAGTTGGGGCCAGTGGAGGTGCGCATTCAAATGAAAAATGATCAAGTTGATGTGCTTTTTAATGCAACTCATGCACAAGTGCGTGAAGCTATTGAAGTTGCGGTTCCCAGATTAAGAGACATGTTTAGTGAGCAATTATTGCGCCTGGATAATGTCAATATTTCACAACATGCTTTTGAAGATAAAAAAGAACGATCAAAAGGTCATGAAGAAGAGTTTCTTGCCGATGGCGAGCGCCCTGCTGATGAACCCGAAGATGAGTCGATGTCAGTATCGAATTCTGCTATGATAGCGCATGGCCAAATTGACTATTTTGTATAGATTGAGTGGCTTATTGGTTTTGCTTTCATGTGCGTTAAAAAAATAGCACTCGAAAAAAGGCTCAATAATTTGTATGATACGCATTCGGCTATAGCAAACTATGGGTGTAAGTCGAATACATCTGTTATTTTTTAACTGGAAAAAGAGGTGGAATTATGAGTAAAATTGATGATGAGGGACGGGATGCAGTCGCTATAGAAAGTGTAGAAGACATCAAAGATCTGAATCTTCTGGCTAATATTTTAAAAGTTGCATGGGCTGGTTTTGGTATATTGGCAATCTCTGTTATTGTTAATTTTGCAATGTCATTCTAAGTGATGGATTGTTTTTTTGGTTACTTGGCTTGCAGTCAAGTAACCAAAAAATTGTTATAAATTTTGACGGTTCCCTTCCAATAAATCCTGATAATTAACAGGATATTTCCATATTTTTTTATTTATACATTTTTTCTGGTTCAATTTAGGTTAGAATGTCGCCCTTTTGAATCTAATCAAGTGACTTCTACGTCCAAATTTGAACCAGAGTAAAAACATGGCAGACTTATCTCATTACAGAAACATCGGTATTTTCGCTCACGTTGATGCCGGAAAAACAACAACGACCGAACGAATTCTGAAACTGACCGGTAAAATTCATAAAATCGGTGAAGTGCATGATGGCGCAGCCACAACAGATTTCATGGATCAGGAGCAAGAGCGTGGTATTACCATACAGTCCGCAGCAACGACCTGTATCTGGGATGGCCATCGTTTAAACATTATTGATACTCCAGGGCACGTTGACTTCACCATTGAAGTATACCGTTCTCTTAAAGTGCTTGATGGCGGAGTCGGTGTATTCTGTGGTTCAGGTGGGGTTGAACCTCAATCTGAAACCAACTGGCGCTATGCGAATGATTCTGGAGTGGCACGAATCATCTATATCAATAAGCTTGATCGTTTGGGCGCAGATTATTATCGCGTTGTTAAGCAGGTTGAAGAGGTGCTGGGTGCGAACCCGTTAGTCATGGTTCTGCCGATTGGTACTGAAGATGAGTTTTCAGGTGTGGTTGATCTGCTCACACGTAAAGCCTGGGTATGGGATGATTCTGGTGATCCATTAAATTATGAGATCACGGGTGTGCCTGCTGATATGGTTGATGACGTCGAAATGTGGCGTGAAAAACTGATTGAAGCAGCCGTCGAGAAAGATGATGATGCGATGGAGATGTATCTTGAAGGTGAAGAGCCTGATATGGAAACTATCAAGCGCTGTATTCGTAAAGGAACCATCGCACTCGATTTCTTCCCGACATACTGTGGCTCTTCATTTAAAAACAAAGGCGTTCAGTTAGTTCTTAACGCTGTCGTTGATTACTTGCCGAGCCCAACAGAAGTTAAACCACAACCTGAAGTGGATATGGAAGGCAATGAAACGGGTGAGTTTGCCATTGTTGATGTGGACAAACCACTGCGAGCCTTAGCGTTTAAAATTATGGATGATCGCTATGGTGCGTTGACTTTTATTCGTATTTACTCAGGTCAATTAGCCAAAGGAACCACGGTTCTTAATACATTTACTGGCAAAACAGAGCGTATTGGCCGTATTGTCGAAATGCATGCAGATTCTCGTGAAGAGCTGAGTTCAGCCCAAGCGGGTGATATTGTTGCGATTGTAGGCATGAAAAATGTTCAGACAGGTCATACACTTTGTGATCCAAAGCAGCCTGCTACATTGGAGCCTATGGTTTTCCCTGACCCTGTTATTTCTATTGCCGTATCTCCTAAAGATAAAGGTGGCTCTGAGAAAATGGGTGTCGCTCTGGGTAAAATGATTCAGGAAGATCCCTCTTTCCGTGTTGAGACGGATGAAGACAGTGG
>CAYXVC010000081.1:9620-10806 GCA_964468225.1 uncultured Gammaproteobacteria bacterium | reverse complement strand
AGCAGATTCGATAAAAACCTGCTTCAGGTTGTAACCATTTTTGAAGGTCTGAGTCATTTCAGAAATTTTAGTGAAGTCCGATGCGCTTCCAGGAGTGCGAAAACAGGTGGCCTTAAATACTTTTTCAACCTGACAGCTTGCAAATGCTTCACTGTTGGCTAATTCTTGCCCCATCGATTTTGCACCCGCGCCTTTACCTTCACCGCTGCCCCAGCCGAGAAAGGCGTTAGAGCCTTTGCGCCAGTAGTTTTCCCAATTATCATTGGGTGTTTCATAGCCGTATTTAAAATTACTGGCATTGATCAGGTATTTGGGCTGTACTTCGCCGGGTGTATAGATCAAGCTTCCATCGAGCCCTTCCGGGTCGTTTTCATCATCGTATCGAAAGTCATAATAAGCATAGGCTTGAGTCAAAGGTTCCATTCCAGCATGACAGCCCAGGCAGGAGTTCATATATATACGGCTGTCTCCACCAGGGCTACGGCTTACATCCTGACGAACGCGGTCACTGGGCCGGGTGTTATCTTTAATCTGTTCCAGATCGGTGCAAAGGTGGTTGAGCAGGGTAAAGCGAAACATGGCACGATTGGTGCCATCAATAAAGAAAGCTTGAGCTGCTGCGCGTGTTGTCATGATGCCGGCAGTGCCTGCTTCGGGTAGGCCGGTTGTGTTTGATTGAGCGGTGCTAATCAGGTTTTCCTTGAGATCAATGCCCTGGTCTTCCAAAGCTTTATAATGATCATTATTGCTGGTTGAGTAGGCGGGAACCCCTAAATCAGGCTTTCCTGTGTAGAGAATATTAGCCGAGAGCAATTGATTAAATGGCACATCATCCCGCACCATGCCGATTACTGTGGCGGTATAGTCGTTGAGAGGTGCGAATACAGTTTGTGCTTCATTCGTCCATGGAGTCACAAAGTTCTTGAGAGTCACGTTATAAAAAGCACTGTTTTCAATGGCAATGCGGGCGGCATCATTAGCATTGCCTTCACTGATTTTTGTTTCCATTTCATTGAGTACGGCGGCGGAAGGGGGAACGCCTGCCAGCCGATCATGCAGACGTTTTGCTTGCTCTCGCGGACCTGCTTGAACGGATGTCAGCAGCAGTGTCGTCAAACATGTAGCGAGTATCGTAGTCGTTATAGATTTTTTGGCGGAGCTTTTAAAGTGGCTCATAAGCTTGCTC
>CAYXVC010000081.1:0-9520 GCA_964468225.1 uncultured Gammaproteobacteria bacterium | reverse complement strand
GAGTCAGTTTGACAGTATCTTAATAAAATATTAGTGAATTGAGTCACAGAGAGAGGTGAAAAATAAAAGGTATGCTGAGTTCCTGAATTCGGCAAGTACTATCACTTGCCGAATTCAGGTTGCTTTTTATTCTGTAATTGGAGAGATTGAAACTTCAACCCGGCGGTTTTGAGCGCGAGTGGCTTCCGTGTCATTGCTGGTGACGGGTTGTGATTCACCATACCCTTTGGCGGCTAATCGTTCTTCGGCAACGCCTCTGCTACGCAGGTATTCGGCGACAGTAACGGCGCGTTTTTCTGAAAGATCAAGGTTGAAATCATCAGAGCCTGTATTGTCTGTATGCCCTGCGACTGTGACCAGTGTGGATTTGTACTCATCCAGAACCATTACAACACCATCCAGAGCGCTGTAAAAATCTGAACTTAAACTGGCGCTGCCGGATGCAAAGGTAATGTTGCTGGGCATGTTCAGTATGATATCGTCACCATTACGAGTGACACTGACGCCGCTGCCAGCCATCTTTTCTTTTAACTTTGTCTCCTGAACATCCATGTAATAACCGACACCACCGCCTGTAATAGCACCGATTCCTGCGCCTTTCAAAGCCCTTTCCTTACGTTTTTCTTTGTCAGCGGTGGCATAGCCTAACAGGGCACCTGCTGTTGCACCGATTAATGCGCCCGTGGTGGCTTTGGCCGTCTGTTTGTTGCCTGTATAAGGGTTAGTTGTTGAGCAACCTGTCATGAGTATGATTGAAGCGCAAAGTGTGCCGGTGAGAATGGGGGTGATTTTTTTTGCAAACATATTTATTAGAATCCTGTTTTGTTAGTTAGGGAAAGTCTGGCTAATTGAATGTTACACACTTTAGTGGTGTTGTTGAGTATATATTGTGAAGTGCTTCTCAAAAAAATACTTAACTATTGATCACCTTCTATACCAATACTTGCGCAGTGAAGCAAAAACTTTGTTTGGATATTTGTGTCTTCCCAAGCTGCCATTATAACGTCCTAATGCGCGCGTATAATCTCCTTTTTCTATATCCAGATAATGGCGCAATATCGTGCAGCCAAAGCGCAGGTTGATATCGACATGAAACAAGTTGTCATCAGGCCGACCGATCTCTTTGAGCCAAAAAGGCATGATTTGCATGAGGCCACGCGCACCCACGGAAGAGATTGCCCAGCGATCAAAATTACTCTCTACAGCAATGACAGCCAAAACCATTTCTGGTGGTAGATTGGCACGTTTGGCTTCAAAGTGAACAGTTTTAAGAAACTCAATGCGCTTTTTATCGTCGGTGATTCTTTTTCGAAGTCGATGAGAGTAGTCGGTGAGCCAGACTTCAGCATCAAAGCGATTTTGGAAGCTACTGGTTTCACCGACGGCTTTTATTAATGCGTTGCGTAGGGCTTCATCGGAATTTTTTGGGGAGGGTGTGGCAAATGCTCCATGATGAAAAGGGATTAAAAGCAGGCATACAAAAAAGCGGAATAGTTGCTTTTTTATTGTTTTAATCGTCCCTGCTTTCATTTTTTCCTTTGACTTGATTTATATTTTATCTGTAATAAATGCGATGACTTGATCTATGGCAATATCTTGTGCTTCGCTATCACTGCGATGTTTGTATTCAATGGTGCCTGCTTCTAGGCCGCGATTACTGATCACTAAGCGATGTGGAATACCAATTAATTCCATATCTGCAAACATAATTCCGGCGCGCTCTTTGCGATCATCAAATATGACATCAATATCGGCGGCTTGAAGCGTTTCGTAAAGTTTTTGTGTGGTTTCACGCACTTGTGTGGATTTGTGCATATTCATGGGAATCAAGGCGACTTGAAAGGGAGCGAGTGCTTTGGGCCAGATAATGCCTTTGTCATCATGGTTTTGCTCAATGGCAGATGCCACGATGCGTGAGACTCCAATACCGTAACAACCCATCTGCATGGTGATTTTTTTGCCATTTTCATTGAGGCAGGCGGCATTCATGGCGGTGCTGTATTTATCGCCCAGTTGAAATATATGGCCGACTTCAATGCCGCGTGCAATGATCAGTTGTCCTTGGCCATCGGGGCTGGCATCGCCTGAAACAACATTACGCAGATCGGCAATTTGAGGTTCTGGCAGGTCACGTTCCCAGTTAACACCCATTAAGTGCTTGCCATTTTCATTGGCACCGCAAACGAAATCTGCAAGGTGCGCGGCACTGCGGTCAGCAATGATAGTGATTTCAAGACCCATCGGCCCGACGAAGCCTGGCTCACAATGTGCGGTGGTTTTAATCTGTTCTTCCGAAACTAATGTGAGCGGAGCGGCAACGGCTTCAATTTTTTCAGCTTTGATGGCATTTAATTCGTGATCGCCTCGCAGCACCAGTGCAACGACAGCTCCTTCTTCGCTGCCTTCTACGAGCAAGGTTTTGATGCATTGTGCGGCATCAATTTTCAGGAAGTCACTAACGTCAATGATACTTTTTTGGTTTGGAGTGTCAATCGTTTTCAGAGGGGTATTAGCGGCAGGTCGGTCACCAGAAGGTGCAATGGCTTCAGCAAGTTCTACATTTGCAGCAAAATCACTGGTATTTGAAAATGCGATGGCATCTTCACCGGAATCTGCCAATACGTGGAATTCATGCGATGCATTGCCACCAATGCTGCCGGTATCTGCCTGAACAGGGCGGTAATCGAGCCCTAGTCGATCAAAAATACATGAGTAGGTGGCGAACATTTCATCGTATGTTTCTTGTAATGAATCCTGGCTTGCATGGAAAGAGTAAGCATCTTTCATTAAAAATTCACGAGCGCGCATCACGCCGAAACGTGGACGAATTTCATCACGAAATTTCATTTGAATCTGGTAAAAAGTCGCTGGTAACTGTTTATAACTGTGAATTTCCTTGCTGACAAAATCGGTAATCACCTCTTCGTGGGTGGGGCCAAAACAGAATTCACGATGGTGGCGATCATTAAGGCGCAACAGTTCAGGGCCATATTGATCCCAGCGCCCTGATTTTTCCCAGAGTTCAGCAGGTTGTATGGCGGGCATTAATAGCTCTTGCGCACCGGCACGATCCATCTCTTGTCGCACGATATTTTCTACTTTACGTAAAACTCGCAGCCCCATCGGCAACCAGATGTAGAGACCCGAGGCCAGTTTACGAATCATGCCAGCGCGTAGCATCAGTTTGTGACTGATGACTTCAGCGTCGCTCGGTGTTTCTTTGACGGTGGCTAATAGAAATTGTGTGGTACGCATGGCGTGGGTTTGTCCTTTAAAGTGATTTAAAGCGCATTGAAAGATCAATGGCGCGTATATCCTTGGTTAAATGACCAATCGAAATATAGTGAACACCTGTTTCAGCAATGCTGCGTAGCGTCTCTTTTGAAACGTTGCCGGAGGCTTCCAGTTGGGCCTGGCCTTGATTCAGTGCGACCGCTTCATTGAGTTGTTCAATAGTAAAGTTATCCAGAAGCAAAATATCTGCATGGGCATTGAGGGCTTGTTGCACTTCATTCAGGTTTTCCACTTCTACTTCAATAGGAAGTTCAACTCCCGTTGCTCGTGCGGTATCCACAGCGGCGGCAATAGAGCCACACGCCATAATGTGGTTCTCTTTGATCAGTATGCCATCATAAAGGCCGATTCGATGATTAAAGCAACTGCCACAGGTTACGGCGTATTTTTGCGCCAAACGTAAACCGGGAATGGTTTTACGGGTATCCAGTAGTTTTACAGGCAGATCACTGACGATGTTCGCATACTCTTGAGCGCAGGTGGCAGTTGCAGACAGGGTTTGCAGAAAGTTAAGCGCAGTACGTTCACCGCTGAGCAGTTCACGCGCGGGGCCGTAAAGCTGGCAAAGAATCTGGTCAGGTTCCACTTGATCGCCATCGGCCACCTGCCAATGAATCATGATGTTCTGGCTGAGTTGTTCGAAGGTATTATTAAACCATTCCTTGCCACAAATAGTGGCTTGTTCACGACAGATGACCGTCGCTTCACTGCATGTATCGTGAGGGATCAGAGCAGCAGTCAGGTCACCATTGCCCAGATCTTCATCTAAAGCAATGCGAACTGTTTCCAAAGTATTGTTGTTTAACATGATATTGTTTAATTACTGCTTAATGAAAAGCTAAAAAGCTTTAAGTTTATGGTGCATTGAAAAATAAACTTCATTTTATATGGTTTATGGTCTGTTTAAAATAGCGAAACAACCCACAATTATACCAATTAATGCGGTTAAACATTCAAGTATGAACTTGAGTTCGCCGATTCCATAGTAGTATTTCAAGATGCCATCGTTATGCTGAAAATTTCCTTTCTCTTAAGGAAGAAGAAATTATCTGTTTATTGCGTAGGTTATTTTAGCGATTAATTAACAAGAGGATGTTGATGATGAGGAGAGCGCTTCCGCTATTTGTTCTGGGTACTATTTTTTCTACGAGTGTTTTAGCTGCTCCGTTTAGTGGTATGGATCCTCGTTCAATGGCTATGGGGGGGACGGGTGTTGCTTCCGCAACGGGAGCAAATGCGGGTTATTTCAATCCTGCATTATTAGCCGCTCCTCAAAAGGATGAGGATTTTAGATTAATATTGCCTTCAATAGGTATGGGTGTTGCAGATCCGGATGAATTAGCCACCGAGCTGGGTGATTTTGAAGATGGGGATGTAATTGATAATTTCAGTAATGCGATTGAAGCTTATAACCAGATATTGAGCTCTCCAATCCCTTCAACTCCATTTCAGGCCAATCAATTGAAAATTGATGTTCAGAATAAGGCGGCAAATATTGTAAGTAGCGGTAATACACTTCTTAAAGAGCTGGTCGACCTTTCTGATAAAGCTTTGGAATTTACACTCAATGGAAGTGCTGTAGTGGCCATGCCGAATGAAAGTCTGGGTTGGTCTGTTAATTTGTCTTCATGGGCTGTAGGGGGAATGTTGCTGAATGTTGCGCAAAGTGACCAGGATGCAATTAATCAAGTTTTAACAACAATAGATGGAATTGCTGATGGTTCATCGTTCAATGATCCTAATACCCTTATTGATAATCTTGCCGGTCTTGATATCGTTACGAATCCAACGAATACATTAAAGTCGGCGCTATTTGGTCGGGGTATTGTTGTGGCTGAAATTGGAATTTCTTTGGCGCACAAGTTTGAATTGGGAGGCGTTGGTTTTTCTGCCGGTATCACGCCACGCTATTTAAGTGTCGAAACGTTTGACTACGAAATTGATATTAATGAAACAGAAAGTCTTACCTATGACGAGGGTTTAGTCTCTGATACTGCCGTGACTGCTGACCTTGGTGTCGCCAGAGATTTTGGCAATGGTTGGAGAGCGGGTTTTGTTGCGAAAAATATGATTGCTCAAGAGTTTGTGACAGCTGAAAACAATACTATTGAATTGAATCCTATGCTACGAGCCGGAGTTTCTCACCATACGGGTTGGAGTACTGTTGCTCTGGATGTTGATTTAACTGAAAACGATCCCGCTGGAATGGATTCGGCAACACAGTACGTTGCAATCGGTGGTGAGCTGAATGGTTTGGGTTGGTTGCAAATACGTGCGGGCTACCGAGCCAATATAAGTGAAAATGACCGGGATGTTTTTACACTAGGTGTTGGTGTTTCACCTTTTGATGTGGTTCATCTGGACGTCGCTGTAGCGGGTAATAGTAATGAAGCAGCAGCATCTGCTCAGTTAGGTTTGAGCTTTTAAATTGTGGGCATTGTAGGGGCAACCCTTGTGGTTGCCCCTACGAAAATGATCTGTTTTAACGCGTTCCAAAGACTACAATGGTTTTCCCTTTTGCAGAAATAAGCTCCTGTACTTCCATCTCTTTTAATACGCGCCCGACCATTTCACGTGAGCAACCCACGATTTTTCCAATTTCCTGACGTGTAATGCGAATCTGCATACCATCAGGGTGTGTCATTGCGTCGGGCTCTTTGGCCAGTTCGAGTAGTGCACGCGCGATACGTCCGGCAACATCCATAAAAGCCAGATCGCTGACCTTACGGCTGGTGCTGCGTAAGCGAGAAGCCATTTGAGATGCAATTCTGAATATGATTTTTTGGTTTTCTTTGGCGACCTCCTGAAATTTTGAATAGCCGATTTCAGCAACTTCGCACTGCACGCGCGTACGTACCCAGGCACTGCGATTTTGTTCGCCACCAAAAAGCCCCATTTCACCAAAAAAATCACCGGCACTAAGGTAAGTGAGCACAATTTCACGACCGTCCTCATCCTCAATAAACACCGCAACCGAACCTTCTGTGATGTAGTATAGTACATCAGATTTATCACCCGCATAGATGATGATGCTTTTTTTTGGGTAGCGCCGACGGTGGCAATGAGCCAGGAAGTTCTCTAGTATTTCGTCAGGTTTTTTTTTGTACAGTTCCATTTAGAAGTACCCTCATTATTTTAAATATAATTGAGTACATTTTTCTACTCAATATGGGAGTAACTTTGTATAATTGTTCCAATCAAGAAACGATTATACGGTTATATCGGGAGAATTGAATGAAAGTTTGCATTAAATGGATAGAAAATGCCATGTTTGTTGGAGAATCTGGTAGTGGTCATGCTGTAGTGATGGACGGGCCACCTGATGGGGGCGGTCGTAATTTAGGTTTTCGTCCTATGGAGATGCTGTTGCTCGGCTTGGGAGGGTGCACAACTTATGATGTAATTCATATACTGAAAAAATCCCGCCAAACTGTGACCGACTGTAAGGTAGAAATCACAGCAGAACGCGCTGATTCTGACCCCAAGGTTTTCACACGGATCCATGTGCATTTTATTGTGTCGGGCTCTGGGCTTAAAGAAGGTGTAGTCAAACGTGCTGTTGATCTGTCCTCGGAAAAATATTGCTCGGCATCTATCATGCTGGGTAAATCCGTTGAAATGAGTCATGATTTCGAAATGATATCGGAATAATATTGTTTTTTTGAGACGTTTCAGGAACTGTTTTAAATGGAAAAACCTCTGAAATTAAAATTACACGGATTTAACAATCTTACTAAAACTTTGAGTTTTAATATATATGATATTTGTTACGCCAAGACAAAGGTGGAGCAGAGTCAGTATATTGAATATATTGATGAAGAGTATAACGCCGAGCGACTCACGGGTATTTTAAGTGAAGTATCCAATATTATTGGTGCCACTATTCTTAATGTTGCACATCAGGATTATGAGCCTCAGGGAGCGAGTGTAACCATGCTTGTTTCTGAAGAGCCTGTTGTGGCTGAAACGCTGTCAAATTCAGAAGCCCCTGGACCACTGCCGGAATCTGTGGTGACGCACCTCGATAAAAGTCATTTAACAGTACACACTTATCCTGAGTACCACCCTGATAAAGGGGTGAGTACTTTTCGGGTGGATATTGATGTTTCTACTTGCGGTCGTGTTTCACCATTAAAAGCATTGAATTATCTGATTCACAGTTTTGATTCGGATATTGTCACCATGGATTATCGAGTGCGTGGTTTTACGCGTGATGTGCTTGGAGAGAAGCACTTTATTGATCACGAAATTAATTCGATTCAAAACTTTATTGCAGATGATACAAAGAAAAATTATGAAATGATTGATGTTAATGTGTATCAGGAAAATATCTTTCACACAAAAATGATGTTGAAAAAATTTGTTCTGGAAAAGTATCTGCTCAATAAAAATGATAAGAGTATTTCCGAGAGTGAGGCGAACAGGGTGACGAAACTATTGCAGCAGGAAATGGCTGAAATTTTTTATGGTAGAAATATGTAGCACACGTCAACATGCAGAGAGTGATTCATTCTCTGCATGTTTAGAACGTTCGTTCAAAAATTAGAAGCTACAAAATTCCAGTTTACCAAACCCCAGAATGCTTCAACATATTTGGGGCGAGCATTGCGATAGTCGATGTAATATGCATGCTCCCAAACGTCGCAAGTCAATAACGGGGTTTTGTTCTCTGTGAGTGGGCAGCCTGCATTGCTTGTATTGATAATTTCCAAAGAGCCATTTTGATTTTTAACTAGCCAGGTCCAGCCTGATCCGAAATTGGTTGCGGCGGAAGTTGCGAACTTTTCTTTGAATGCGTTGAATGATCCAAATTCAGTATTAATTGCGTCAGCAAGTGAACCGACAGGCTTGCCTCCACCGTCAGGGCTTAAACCATTCCAGTAGAATGTATGATTCCAGATCTGAGCGGCATTGTTGAACACTCCTCCGGAAGATTTTTTGATAATCTCTTCCAGAGACGAGTTTTCGAACTCAGTGCCTTTGATCAGTTTGTTTAAATTCGTTACATAAGTGTTGTGATGCTTGCCATAGTGATATTCCAGTGTCTCTTGAGAGATGATAGGTGCGAGGGCATCTATCGCATAAGGCAGTTTTGGTAACTTGTGTTCCATTAGGGTATTCCTTGTGTTGTTTGTAAAGAGTTGCTTTTTGCCAATCAATCAGAGCTTTTTTATGGATAAAAGTTCTCTTTGGATGCGCTTGGTTTTTTTATCATGGGAGCTTTGTTGATTTTTTTTACGATGCTATTAATGATCGTATCATCAGGAATACTGCCATTGCTATAACTCGCTTTTTGTACGGCACGAACTACGTTTCTGATTTCAGTATCAATTCCATGATGTTGCTCCCATTGATTTAATCCCTGTTCCAATGTCTTGCTATTAAAGGCATCCAGAAGTAATGCTTTGGGGGATGAGGAGGGAGGCGGCTTTGAAGCGGTGTTTTGCTGTGCCTTTTTTTTGGTGGTAGAGATGCGTCCTCGTCGCCAAAGCATTGCAAAAATTACGCTCAGCAGAGCAAATATGAAAGTCAGCCATTGCCAGATGAATGATGAACTGGAAGGCGCTGGATGATCGTTCGTTGGCAACATGATTTTTTGAAGGGGTTCGTTTGATGATGGTGCGACCTGTATCGTAGTGTTATTTAATGTAGCTTTGTTTACTCGACCTGTTTCAGTGTTAAAAAAATTCACCTCTATAGTAGGCAAAGTGTAATGACCTGCTGTGACGGGCATGAGTGAGAATAGATAGGTTGCCGTATGATTGAGCGCTTGATCTTTTGTGCTTTTTTGAAAGAATGGTGCGTCTCGATAGAGTTTCAGTCGAGATGTGTCGGGGAGTGCTCCGAGTGATATGGGGAGTGTGCTTTTCAGCGCCGGGCTATTCAGAGTGACTTGCCATGAAGCGAGTTGACCCACTGTGGGCGGATTATCCAGCTCCGTTTTTTTGAATATGACTGAACCGACGATAATATCTCGCGGCACATCTGCCGGAAGTGGTTTGACTTCAATGCTCTGTTTTTGTACAGGAAAGCGTTGCTTACGCCCATTTTTGGTGACGACCCAGAGGTCGGGAAGGTAGAGTGTTTGTGTGCCACTGCGTGAAGGGTAAACAGCCCATGCAATGCGTGTGACATTATAGGTGAATCCCTTGCTGCTTTCCTGTCGTTCAGATTCGGGAAGTTTGAATGTATCCGTCATTAAAGGCTCTGAATCCAGTTTTCCACC
>CAYXVC010000080.1:0-10985 GCA_964468225.1 uncultured Gammaproteobacteria bacterium | reverse complement strand
AGGCCTAAATCTATAACGCCACGGGTATATGTGCTCGAAAGTTGCAAGTTACCCCACCATACTTCAATCGATGATCCCCCTTAACGAATCTGCCGCTTTTTTATATCTATTGCGGAGTACTGTTTCGCGCTTAAATAGTAGCTCTGTTTTTGTAAGATGTAATTTGTGCGGCGAACCGGTTCGTTCAGTAGTATGCGTTACCGGCAGTTTCATGCTGTCGATTATTCGATGAATATGTTGCCGGCGTCCTTTTGCTAATGGCCAAATAATTTTTTGCTTATCTGGTGTCTGTAAAAATTTCCCGAGTATTTGGCAATCCGCGCAGTTGCACCGGTTTTCATCTTTGATCGACCAGTCATTTGCACGGCGAGGTTTGCTCTTCAGTAGCGCGTGAATATTTTCGAGCGCATAGTTTTTCAGCTTATTAAATGAGTTTTTGGATGAAGGCTGTTTTTTGCTATAGCTCTGTGTTTTCAATAATACGGAGGCTAGCTCAATGGTGGGAAATAAATTTTTATGGTTGATCGTATACGATATTAACTCGTCGTAAATAGCAAAGGCTTTGGAAACCAAACTTGCTGACATAAGCGCGATCAAGGTTTTAATGCGCGGAGACACGCGCGCATCAAGTTCTGCTTGTTGATAGTTTTTTGCTTCCGAATCAAAATTTGATGTCAATGCTTTTAGCTGATTTTCAAGCAACCAATGGTTTAGCAACAAGCTATTTTTTGATGACGCGGAAAGCAGCGTTTTAATGACAGGGAGCAGAGGGTCAAGAATAACTTGTTGTCTATGCCTGCTTGTCAGCCACGTAGAAAAAATGTCGGTACACCAATCCACGCTATAAATATTGGTGAGTTCAAGCAATTCACTGATTGTCGTTTTATCTAAGGCTTTTTCGTCTAAAGGAAGGAGTAATTGCTTCGCGTTTTCAGAATCATTGATGATTAAAGCCAATCGCAACACGCGAGTGATATTTTGCGTATTATTTTCACTCCTTAGTCCATGCCAACTCGGCAGGATATGCGCAACGATACGCTGAACATTTTCATGTTCCTTTTTCTTTTTCGCAAGAGGCATAATAGCGTGAAGAAACTCTTTTGGACTACATTCAAGCAGCATGAGGTAGTGATCTGATTTGCGCCACAAAATAATCGCGGCTCGGTGATACCAGCGGTCCATGGTATTGCCATAGTTGCCCATGTAGCCTTCATATTCTGATTCAAAGGGTTTGAACGCTTCCATACTCTTCGTACTGAAAATTTCATGATCATGGATCCCCAGGCCAGACATGCTGATTGTCTCATTGTTAAGATTGATGCAATGCTTAAATTCGATGTCAGAACACAGTAACTCGCCTAAAGTATACTCATCTTCTGGCGCGTCTTCTGTTGCAACTTCCTCATCATATTCCCAAGAACGATGTCGCCGGTGATAACCCCAGTCTGCGTCGTCCTGGCATTCCCACGATTCATGAACATCAATCAAGCTCAGGTAAATATCCATGTCGAGATGTTCAGCAGCCTCTTTTAGTGCATTGACGCGTGTTCTATCACCATTTTTTAAGCGTGACCAATGCAAACCTTTGGCGGTATATTCATGATCCAAAAAATACGCAAATTTTTTGTACTTTGTCGTTTTTAATAAATATTCAGGCACATCGGCTTGAACATTCTCAAAATAGTCAGTCAAAGCGCGATTTAATTTTTCTTGTGTGGCTCCATCGCCAAACGTGCTACTGGCATCGCTCCCTGTTTTTAATGACAAGTTATAGGTGAGTGCAACGCGATAACCGTCGGTCACCGGAGTAACTTCGTGATGGCAATCGGCATAGAATGCGATGAAAGTTAATTTATCCTCAGACGTGCTGCGGCTGGTAAAACGTTTTTTATCACCTTGATGATCCACAATGAGTGTGCCGCCACGATAATAAGAAGGCAGTAATACAACCAGCGTTGCAACCATATCATCACATTTTTCGGAGTCTTGGTGTGGCTTAAAAAATTGCCCGGGTTCATAAATAATGAGATTGTGGAGTTCGGCTTTTAGCGTAGATTGCTCGCTCAAGCCGAGTGAGGTTTTTAATTCCAGTAGCGTTGCATCGAAGGGTTTTTTCCATTGCCGTTGATTGATTTTAACCCGGCCTTTCGGAATCTCCCACACATCTCGAACAGATTTATCCAACAGTGTTTTTTCTTTCAAACCGTATTTGGCGGGTTTGGATTGTTTAATGAGAGACTTAATGAGTCGTGGCTTGAGTGGCAAACGTAAATCTCCCACATCTTTAATCTGAATTTGTAAATCATCAAGAGGTGTTACAATTTTGCTGCAAAAAGCAGAAGTCCTCTTCGGCTTAAAATTGGCTAATATTTTTTCTATGGGGTTTGTCATGTTGATGTCACTCACTCATTAATATTGCTTGTTTTTTGCCCGCAACGTACTGGCTGGGGCAGCAAAGAGATTATCACCAAATGTCGTGGTGTGCTCGCCAGCATCGATCAAGATCTAAAGGTTTTGGGTGAATAAATTAAAATTTGATTGTTGCGCGTGTATAGTTTTGTTATCCAGTGCTCCACTATGTAAGATGCGCTATGTTACATAACACGTAGTTTGTTGTTGTAAAGACTTAATAGCTGAGCAAAGGCAGAAGTGAACAAATTGTCATCAAAATTGACTTGGAATTCACGCCACAAGAAGCGGCTCCAGCTCTTCTCGATTTTGCCAAGCAAAATATTCAGAGCAAAGTTCGTTCAACAACTAAAATAAGAATTACGCCAGTATTATGGATTACTACGAAAATAACGCGACGATCTTTGTTGAATCGACCCGTTTGGTTGATATGCAGCCGCTCTACCAACGATTCCTGCCGTGGTTGCCCAAGCAAGCCAATATTCTGGATGCCGGTTGTGGCTCGGGTCGAGATACAAAATATTTCATCAAACAGGGTTATAAAGTCACCGCCTTTGATGCTTCCATCAGGATCGCTGCTTTGGCAGAAAAAGAAACAGGCCAAACGATTTCTGTACAGCGTCTGCAAGATATTCAGTATCAAAATCAGTTTGACGGCATTTGGGCCTGTGCTTCACTGCTACACGTTTCAGCCAAAGAATTACCCGATATTTTTCATCGACTGGTTCGAGCGTTAAAGTCAAATGGCGTAATATATTGCTCGTTCAAATATGGCCAGGGTGAATATGAAAAACAGGGACGGAGGTTCACTAATATGGATGAGGCTGGGTTACGGGTGCTGGTAGATGAAATTGACGGACTGGCGGCAAAGGAGTTGTGGGTCACGGTTGATCGAAGGCCAGGGCGGGAGCAGGAGCGATGGTTGAATGGGATTTTGGTTAACGGTGTATGATGTGATGATATTTGATCCTGAACTTTTTTCCTATTTTGTCGCTAGCCGGTAGCGAAGGCTGTGGCATATCCTATTGATAGAAAATTAGTTATAGCTGTCTCTTCCAGTGCGCTATTTGATCTTACCAAATCGGACAAAATATTCCGTGAGGAGGGTTCTCAAGCTTACAAAAATTTCCAAGAAAAAAATCTTGATAATGTGCTTGCCAAAGGGGTTGCCTTTCCATTTGTTCGTCGCTTTCTAAGCATTAATAAGAGATTTCCAGATAAAGAACCCGTGGAAGTGATTCTGCTTTCAAGGAACTCTGCGTCAACTGGTAAGAGGGTGTTTCGAAGTATTAAACATTTTGGATTAAATATTACCAGGGCTGGGTTTATGGCTGGTAAATCACCTTACCCCTATATTGATGCCTTTAATGCTTCTTTATTTCTGTCAGCCAACGAGCCTGATGTGATTAAGGCTATTGGTGTTGGTTATCCTGCGGGTACAGTTTTACCGTCGGAGGTTCAAGATGATGACGGAGACGAGCTACGTATCGCATTCGATTTTGATGGAGTTATTGCTGATGATGAGGCTGAATCTGTCTACAAAAAAGGTGATTTACCCAAGTTCGTTGATCATGAAGTAGGACGGTCACACCTTCCACATAACCCTGGCCCTTTAGCAGACTTGTTTACAAAGCTTTCTTTTATGCAAAAATTAGAAAACAAAGCACTGGCGGATGACCCAGATTATCAACGGATTATCCGAACAGCTATTGTGACGGCTAGAGGTGCGCCCACTCATGAGCGAGTAATTACGACACTTGAAAAATGGGGAGTGAGTCCAAACGAAGTTTTTTTTCTGGGAGGGATGGATAAGAGCCGCATCTTGAAAGTCATGAAGCCTCACATATTTTTTGATGATCAAAAAAGCCATTTAAAGTCTGCGGCCGGCAATATACCCATGGTGCATATTCCCTATGGGATTGCTAATACCATGCACCCTAAGGGTGACAATTAAATGCGAGCCAGCGGAAAGGTATTGAGAAACGTTTATGAATAAGGGTCAAGCTGAGCAACTACTTAAAACCGCGTTAGCTAACCCAGACGCTCGTTTTCGTGAGGGACAGTGGGAGGCCATTGATGCATTGGTCAACCAGAATCAAAAGCTGTTGGTTGTACAGCGTACTGGCTGGGGTAAGAGCTCGGTTTACTTTATCAGTACTCGAATATTCCGTGACAGAGGGTTTGGGCCGACCATTATTGTCTCTCCCTTGCTAGCGTTGATGCGTAATCAGATCGAGTCAGCGCAACGACTGGGTATCAATGCTAAGACCATGAACTCCACTAACCCCGATGAATGGCAATCTGTGACAGAGCAGATTCTAAACAATGAAGTTGATTGTTTGCTGATTTCACCGGAGAAGTTAGCTAATGATAAGTTTGTTGCCACTGTATTACAGCCGGTAGCCGACCGTATTGCATTGATGGTGGTGGATGAGGCTCATTGTATTTCGGACTGGGGGCATGATTTCCGTCCCGATTACCGTCGAATCGTCAATATTCTCAGGCAACTTCCTGCTAATACGCCTGTGCTGGGGACTACGGCTACTGCTAATAACCGGGTAGTCGAGGATATTCAGACCCAGTTGGGGGATATTCAAATCCAGCGTGGGCCATTGGTTCGAGAAAGCCTAGCGCTGCAAATACTCTCACTGCCAGATCAAGCTTCTCGCCTAGCCTGGTTAGCAATTCATATTCCTGAATTGCCAGGCACAGGCATTATTTATACCCTGACCACCCGTGATGCCGAGCAGGTTGCTGATTGGCTCTCTCAGAATGGTATCAACGCTAAGGCGTACCATGGAAGTATCACTGATCCAGAAGGCAAGCTTGATAGCAACAGTTATCGTCAGCACCTGGAAGACCTGCTGCTTCATAACAATATCAAGGTGTTGGTTGCAACCATGGCTTTGGGCATGGGGTATGACAAGCCTGACTTAAGTTTTGTGGTGCACTACCAGGCTCCAGGTTCGATTGTTGCCTATTACCAGCAGGTGGGACGCGCTGGACGAGGCATCGGCTACGCGGTAGGTGTACTAATGTCAGGTACAGAGGACGATGATATTCACGACTTCTTCCGTCGCAGCGCTTTTCCCACTTATGATCAGATCACTAAAATTTTAGATGTGCTTTCATTATCGGATGGGCTGACACTGAGGCGGCTCGAAGAATCCACAAATTTACGTTACGGGCAAATAGAGCATGCTCTTAAATTCCTGAGTGTTGAGAACCCCGCACCAGTAATCAAAGTGGGCAGTCAATGGCGCAGGACTCCCATTCCATTTGCGATGGATCATGCGCGTATTGAACACCTGACTCACCAACGTGAGAAAGAGTGGGAAGAGGTGCGGAGTTATCTGAATACTTCCCAGTGTCTAATGAACTATCTACGAGTAGCGTTGGATGATGATGCTGAGATGCCTTGTGGTAAATGCGCCAATTGCCTTGGACAGCCGATTGTGGATTTTCAATTGCAGGTAGAGAAAGTTCATCAGGCTGCTGCTTTTACCAAGCAGGCTGAAACACCAATTAAGCCAAAAAAACAGGTCGCGGCAGGCGCATTTGAGATTTATGGTTTTAGAGGTAATTTTTCCAAGGAGCTTCAGGCACAGGAAGGTCGAGTGCTATCACGCTGGGGAGATGCAGGCTGGGGTAACATGGTGAAAGATGATAAACACACCAACCACTTTCGTGATGAGTTGGTGGTGGCCACTGCCGAGATGATATTTGATCGCTGGTGTCCTGAGGACTTTCCAGTCTGGGTTTGTTGTGTGCCTTCACTTAATCATCCAGAGCTGGTTCCCAATTTTGCTAAGCGTTTGGCAACTAAACTGGGAGTGCCGTTCGTGGATGCCATTAGCAAGGTTCAGAAAAACCAACCACAAAAGGCTCAGCAAAATCGCTTTCACCAGTGTCGAAATCTGGATGGTGTTTTCCACATCAAAATACCGGTGCCGGATGGCAGTGTTTTGCTTGTAGATGATATTGTAGATTCTGGCTGGACATTGACGGTACTAGCCGCCCTGTTACAACAAGCCGGTAGCGGAAAAGTATATCCCGTTGCACTGGCAGCAACATCGACAAAAGAGTGATGAATCTTACTGAGAACGCACAAGCAGTGCTATTACTGACTACCTATTTCATGAAGCCGGTGAAAGGGGCTGCCAAGCCTCTGACTCCTACTGAGTGGGGGCGGTTTGCCTTGTGGTTGAAGGAATCTAATCGTGTTCCCGCCAGCCTGCTCAACGGAAATCCTAAAGAGATTTTAGATGGTTGGTATGACGCCAAGGTTTCAAAAGAGCGGATTAATGAGCTATTAGGGCGCGGTCATGCTATGGCGCTGGCTTTGGAAAAATGGAGTCGTGCAGGTATCTGGGTGTTGACTCGTTCGGACGCTGCCTATCCAAACCGTCTTAAGGCGCGACTGAAAACTGATGCGCCACCAGTGTTATTTGGCTGTGGTAACACCACCATACTTAATAGTGGAGGGGTAGCTGTTGTTGGTTCGCGTAATGCTGAGTTGGTAGATTTAAAGTTTACCAAAGAGCTAGGAAAAAAAGCGGCAAATGAAGGTTATTCCATTGTTTCTGGTGGTGCCCGTGGTGTTGATGAAGCCTCCATGCTTGCGGCAGTGGAGTCCGAAGGGACGGTAGTAGGCGTGCTTGCTGATAGTTTGTTGAGAGCGGTGACTTCCAGTAAGTGGCGACGAGGCTTGATGGATAACAGCTTGGTATTAGTATCGCCATTTTATCCGGAAGCAGGCTTCAATGCTGGCAATGCCATGGGGCGTAATAAATATATCTATTGTTTGGCTGATACTGCCGTTGTAGTTCATTCGGGCAACAAAGGAGGCACTTGGAATGGTGCACTTGAGAACCTGAGGAAGCAGTGGGTGCCGCTCTGGGTCAAACCCACCAACGATAGCGGAGCGGGCAATGCTGAGATTGTACGGAAAGGCGCGCATTGGTGTGAGGATGTGGTTGATAGAGTGTCAATTAGTTCTTTGTTTGAAGCTCCTTCATTTAGTGAGAAAACCGGGGATTTATTTGCGGTATCTGAAGATAACTCACAGATGGCAAGGTACAAAGTCACTGGGGAAGAAACTAAGGTTGAGCTGACAGAAGCACCACCAGGATCTATCTCAACAGATTTTTATCAGCTCTTTTTAATCGAATTGCAGCGCGTAGCTGATAAGTTACCACTGACAACTGAACAAATCTGCACGCGACTAAGCTTGCATAAAAGCCAAGTTAGTGAGTGGATGAAACGGGCAGTGGAAGAGAAACAGGTCAGGAAGCTGATTAAACCTGTGCGATATCAATGGGCGAGAAGTAATCTGCCGAATGATTCGGCATGATCGAGAACGATCTACAGAACCCCTGTAAATGAAATCACTGACCACCAAAACATCCCATTCACTCATCTCAGGTGGAAAATCAGACCCTTTTCTTCCCCAGCTACTCAAGGCCATCAACTTTGCCACCGAGATCGATATCACAGTGGCTTTTATTCGTCGGAGTGGTTTGGATTTAATTTTTGATGCATTAAAAGATGCGATGGATCGTGGTTCAGTTATTCGGGTGTTAACTTCTGATTATCTGGAAGTCACCGAGCCGCAGGCGTTACGGCATTTGATGTTGTTGGCGGAACGCGGTGCAGATGTTCGGTTGTTTTCTACGCTGGGTGATCCCAGCTTCCACATCAAGTCTTATATCTTTCTGCGACGTGATGGAGAGGCCATATTAGATGCTTGTGCTTTTGTCGGTTCCAGCAACATTTCCAACATGGCTTTGACCCGAGGTCTGGAATGGAATCTGCGAGTTGACTATCCGGAGGAGTCAGAGAAATTTACTGAGATACATCGCAAATTTGCAGCACTGTTTTCTGATGAACGAGTGTTTCCCCTCACTCATGCGTGGGTTGATGATTATACAGCGCGGCGCAAGGTTGTATTGCGGGTGGTCAGTGGTGAGCCGGAAGAGGAGTCTCTGCCTGCCACACCTACCGAAATTCAGGCCGAGGCTCTGGTTGCATTGCAGGCATCGCGAGCAGATGGTTTTCGGCGCGGTCTTGTGGTGTTGGCTACTGGCTTGGGCAAGACCTGGCTGGCGGCTTTTGATGTACAGCAGCTCAAGGTTAAACGGGTATTGTTTGTCGCCCATCGGGAAGAGATTCTCATGCAGGCAGAGGAAACTTTTGTTCGCATTCAACCGGAAGCGAGTATCGGTTATTACACAGGAAAGACCAAGCAGCGCGAGGCAGATATTGTGTTTGCTTCGATTCAGACGTTGGGACGGGACGAGCACCTGCAGCAATTTGCACCAGACAGTTTTGATTACCTCGTGGTGGATGAATTTCATCATGCCGATGCGATCACCTATCGTCGCTTGCTCAACTATTTCCAGCCCAAGTTTATGCTTGGGCTGACTGCGACACCGGAGCGCACCGATCAAGCGGATATCCTCTCGTTATGCGATGACAATCTGGTATTTGAGCGGAATTTTGTTGAAGGCATCAATGCAGATCTATTGTGCCCATTCCATTATCACGGCATTCATGACCAAACGGTTAATTATACCGAAATCCCCTGGCGCAATGGCCGCTTTGATCCGAACGATCTGAGCGCCAAACTGGCGACTCGTGCGCGTGCAAAACATGCGCTTTCGATATGGCAACAGTTACACCAAAATCGAACGCTGGCGTTCTGCGTTTCATGCGGCCACGCAGAATTTATGGCGGACTACTTTTGCCAGGCAGGTATCCGCGCCGCCGCCGTACATGCCCGGTCAAAATTGCCACGCCATGCAGCATTGAAGCAGTTGGAAAAGGGGGCGTTAGAAGTGATCTTTTCTGTTGATCTGTTCAATGAGGGTGTGGATCTTCCCGCTATCGATACGGTGATGATGCTCAGGCCGACAGAATCGAAAATCATCTTCCTGCAACAGTTAGGGCGTGGCTTGCGCGTGCACTCAAGTAAAGACTATCTGCGAGTTCTGGATTTTATCGGAAATCATAAAGTCTTTTTAAATAAACCGGAATCGTTGTTTGGCGTCCGCTCATTACGCGAATTTGTGCAGCGACAACAAGATAATGATTTGCCTCTGCCTAAGAGTTGTTATGCTAATTATGAATTAGGTGTCATTAATTTTTTGCAACAGGTGATAAAGCATCTGCCCAAGGGGATTATTGACACCTACGAATTGTTGAAATCGAACAATCAACAGCGCCCTAGTGCAGTCGAGTTTTATCGGGCAGGCGTGAATTTCACAAGTATCAGAAAAAAATTTGGTAGTTGGTTTGATTTGGTTGCTGAACGTAATGATTTTAGCTTGCGCCAGAAAGCTATATTGCAAACACACCACGCCTATTTTCTCGATATTGAGAAGGCTGCAATGACTAAATCATACAAGATGGTGTTGCTGGAAGCGCTGTTGGAGCTTGACGGATTTGTGCAGCCGCAAACGACACATGATTTAGCTATTCGCTCAGGTGAAATTTTACTGCGCCGTTCTCCATTAATTGCGCAGGATCTTCCCACCCGTTTTCAAAACTTGGCTGATATTCTCGTGGAGCGGTCAGGCCGATGGGTCACTTACTGGAACTCCAATCCAGTGAATGCATTTATTGGTGGCAATAAAAAACAGGGCGAGTGTTTCTTTGTTTTAGAAGAGGATAGACTGAAGCCCAATTTCACATTATCCACTAGCGACCGTAATCTCTTTTATTCAATGACTCAGGAGCTGGTCGACTACAAGTTGGCGATGTACATGGATCGAGAAGCTGAACCACTCAGCGCAGAAAGCAGTGATGACTGGAATGAAATCCCCTTTTTCCCTAACTTGAAAATCGCTTGCGGCCATTTCAAGAATGCGGATGGTGAACATGAGGTGGTAGTAAAAATTCCACCACATTATCGTGTCGATCCTTCACGTCATTTTATCGCACGCGCTTCAGGCAACTCCATGAACGGTGGCAAACATCCCATCCGTGCTGGTGATTATTTGTTAATGGAATTGATCAGCCCAGAGCACGCGGGTTCTATCAGCAATCAAATAATGGCTGTGGAGAGACAGGATGCGAGTGGTGGTGATCAATACGTTTTGCGGGTGGTGAAAAAACGAGGTGATGGTGATTACTTTCTTCAGCCAAACAATCCTGACTATGAAAATTTTGATGCTACTGAGGAGATGCGTACCTTTGCGCGTTTGCGAGAAGTGATTGCTCCGGGTGATGTGGTGGAAGTGCGAAAATGATGTTTTATGAAGACTGTATTTAAGAGCAACAAAACTCAGGCAGTACGGCTCCCCAAACCGGTCGCTTTACCGGACACTATCAAAAGCGTAGATATTGTTGTCATTGGCAATATCCGCATCATTACCCCAGCGGGAGAGTCCTGGGATGAGTGGTTCGATGGTCGTGGCGTATCCGATGATTTTATGCTCGACCGTGACCAACCGTCCGACCAAGAGCGCGGGGCACTTTGAGCATGCTGAAATACATGCTGGATACCAACATTGTCATCTACACCATCAAAAATCGTCCTACGCAGGTTCGTGAAGCCTTCAAACAACATGAAAACC
>CAYXVC010000079.1:0-11185 GCA_964468225.1 uncultured Gammaproteobacteria bacterium | reverse complement strand
TAGAGATGATCTTTGTCGAGCTGCCTAAGTTCACCCCCTCTTTTGATGAATTACAAGGGATTGATGAGCAATGGATCTATTTTGTAAAGCACGCCGGTGAAATGGATTTTATTCCTGACAGTTTCAAAGCCCCGCTAACCAGAGCCTTCTCACTAATTGATGAAAGCAGCATGAGCCTTGAAGAGCTCAATGCACAGCACAAACGAAAAGAGTTTATCTATATCCAAAAATCTTCACTGGAACTGGCGGAAGAGCAAGGTATAGAGAAAGGTAAAGAAGAAGGCAGACAAGAAGGGATAGAACAGGTGGCACGTAATTTACTGGCCTCTGGTATGACCGCAGAGCAGGTGGCAAAACTGACAGGGCTAACTGAAACCCAGGTAAATGCTATTTAAGTCAATTCATTTATTCCAGCTACAAGTTCGCCCGCTCTAAAATGAAAAACACACACATTAATATGGCTTCAGTTTTAAATCGATTATTCATGATTTTTCTTAGAACGAGCTCAGTCTCCGGATTAAACCCGATCAGGATTAACCCAGACAACAACCCGCTGCCCCAGCTTTAATATGCTTTCAGATGAAAGCTTATTCCAGTTTTTGATCTTGTTAATACTCACACTATAAGCCTTGGCCAAATCCCACAGGGTATCGCCTCGACTCACCACATGAACCACTTTGTGTTGTGCCTTCTGTTTTTTAGCCAATGCCATATTACCTTTCTGGCCAGTGCGCTTCGTTTGGGAAATCATGGGAACCATTAACATTTTCCCTGTACGAATTTGACTGCTTTTTAGACGGTTCACCTGACGCAACAATAAAGTACTCATTTTATATTTTTGAGCAATATGGCCCAAAGTTTCGCCTGAACGAATTTTATGCTGCGCCCAACGCACATGCTGCTCTTTAGGTATCGCTGCAAGCTTTTCTTTAAATTTTTCCATGTTATTCACTGGCAAAAGCAGATCATGCTCGCTATCGGGACTGGTCGCCCATCGTTTAAATGCCGGGTTTAAACGGCGAACTTGCTCAATCGGTATTTCGGAGAGTCTCGCCACCAATTCGAGATCAATTTGGTTTTTTATTGTTACGTGAGAGAAAAAGTGCTCATTATTTACATCTTTAAGTTTTATATTATATTGTTCAGGATTAAGAACAACCTCACTTAAAGCTAATAATTTAGGAATATAATTTTTTGTTTCAACGGGTAAATCAAGCGCCCAGAAATGCGTCTCTTTTCCTTCACGAATATTCTTTCTCAACGCTCTGCGTACATTGCCTTGGCCCGCATTGTACGCAGCCAGAGCCAACAACCAATCACCATCAAAAATGCCATGTAACTCTTGAAGATAAGTCAATGCCGCTTGTGTTGAAGCCTGAACATCACGCCGTTCGTCATACCACCAGTTCATTTCCAGACCATAATGGCGTGCTGTCGCGGGCATAAACTGCCACAGCCCAGCGGCAGAAAGATGGGAATTCGCTAAGGGCTTATAAGCGCTTTCGATCGCAGGAAGCAAGGCAATTTCAAGTGGCATTTTACGCTTTTCGATCTCATCAACAATATAATAAAGGTAAGGTTCCCCCTGCTTTACCAGACGACTCATATGCAGCGGTCGCTCTGTAAACCATTGAATCTTTTTTTGGATTGCAGGATTATCATAATCTGACAAAACAAACCCTGAACGCATCCGCTGCCACAGACTTGATAATGGTACCTTGGGAGATTCAATTGACCCTCTGATACCCTCTGCCACTACGGAAGCAACATGACCATCGTTTTGCTCCACAAGCAATTTTGCATCGCGCTGTTCAAGTGTTATGGGTATTTCACTCGGCCAAGAGTTAGAGGTGATTTTTGTTGAAGAGACCAACTCATGCTCAGATTCATCTAACAGATCGGATCTTTCAAGCACCGTCAGAGAATGTTGACTGCAACCCGTAATAGAACCAATCAAAATACTACTGAGTAAAATTTTTGAACGTAACATAATGCAAGCACTCCAGAACTACTGCTAATATTATTATTTTAAAACTATAACTATTGCGTATCCTTCCAGAACCTGAGCGCCACAAAAACCTCCTTGGCTGAATTTAAAGACTGACCTGTAAAAGCTTCTGCAGCCGCAATAACTTCAGGAATGTGGCAACGTAAAAATGGATTCGTTGCTTTTTCCAAAAGCAAGGTCGAAGGTACCGTTGATTGGCCTTCAAGCCTGACTAGCTGCGCACTCTTTATTCTAATTTGAATAGCGGTACTATGAGGTTCAACTTTTACCGCAAATTTCAAGTTTTGAAGCGTATATTCATGAGCGCAATAAATAAGGGTTGCATCAGGCAAAGCCGCTATTTTTTGCAATGAATAATAGAGTTGCTCCGAAGTACTATTGAACACTCTGCCGCACCCGGCACCAAACAATGTATCTCCACAAAATAGCTCACCATGGCCATAATAGGCAACATGCCCAGCCTTATGCCCAGGGACATCAAGCACCTTGAAACTATAACTATTGGGTAAGTGTATAACATCACCATCGGCAACAAAGTGACTCAGTTCAAAAATATTTTCGATTGCAGAGCCATAAACAGGGATATCATACAATGAACGCAGCCTGGAGATACCACCGACATGATCATGACAGCCATGCGTAATCAGTATTGCAACAGGTTTCAGTGAAAGTGACTTTAATTTTTCAATAACGGGGTCGGCTTCACCAGGGTCAACAATAACTACATTTTGGTCAGATTCCGAGTAACGAATCAACCAGATATAATTATCTGAAAATTGAGCATTGAGGTGCATAAATTCAACTACAGGAAATTAAATTCAAAGTTTACTGTGTTCTTGCCTGGATCTACAATTTCCAGACGTGCCTGAATAGAAGTATCGGGCGATGCGCCTGCCTCAATATTCTCTTTATCTGCTAAATAATCCAGCAAATATTCATTTGGATAAAATTGACGACTCATCACAGCCCGTTGCTCCATATCAAAAAGCACCAGTTCCAAAATGGGGTAAGGTTGCACAAAAGATGCTTTGTTAACATAAGATGCGCTAACGACCAGAGCATCTTTAATATTTCCATGCCCTTGCACACTGGTATGTACCAATTGAATTTTATCAATCGATTTTTTCAAAGGTATACGACACCCTAACACTGAACACATGGTTATCAGCGGCGCTCTTAATCCATCGTGTTCAGCCAATTGATTGCGGGCAAAATATATATATTGGAAAGCCAATAGTACAATCATTGAAAAAATAGTAATACTCCACCACACAGTATCTGCATTAGAGCTGGATGAAAGCTTTTCTACACTCTCTTCCTTATTCTGTTTTTCCAGTAATGGTTCTGAAATATCTGGCTCAGAAAGTGTATCTACATTTCCATATTCATTTATTTTCCCCAAAAAAGATTCCAAAATTTCCAGCTCGGAAATATTTTTTATATTTTCTTTTTCATTCCATCTGCCCAATAGCAACTCCGGAACTTCCTGTTTTTTAATGCTCTCTTCGGGTAATTGTTCGTTTTTTTCTATTTCAAGCTCAAGGGATTGCTCTGAAGTTTTACTATCTTCATTAAGAATACTTTTTACTTCATCATCAATACCCCACTCATTAGTCAAAAGGGCAACTTCAGATAATTGTTGATATTTTTCTATTTCAAGCTCAAGGAATTCCTCTGAAGTTTTATTTTCTTCATTAAGAATACTTTTTACTTCATCATCAATATCCCACTCATTAGCCAAGAGGGCAACTTCAGATAATTGTTGATATCTTTCTATTTCAAGCTCAAGGAATTCCTCTGAAGTTTTACTTTCTTCATTAAGAATGCTTTTTACTTCATCATCAATATTCCACTCCTTAACCAAGAGTGAATCTTCAGATAATTGTTGATATTTTTCTATTTCAAGTTTGGGGAGGTATTCTAAAGTTTTATTCTCTTCATTAAGAATGCTGTTTACTTCATCGTCAATATTCCATTCATTTTCATTTTTAATTGAAATATCAACCCACTCAGGTTCAGCGGTACCGGTTGAAACAATAAATTCATCGTTTAGAACATGGTCGATCGCTGGAAGAGCTATACCATTCAATTGTGGAGTTTTTTCATTCATTTCAGAAGTGGATGTAATTTCATCATAATACAGTGCATCAATAGCATTAAACTCTTTATTGCATTGACTACAGTTCATCACACCTAACGTGGCTCTCAACTGAACAATATCTACTTCAAAGCGAGAGTCGCAATATTGACATTGTGTAAACATGAATCACTCCAAAAACAACAACCATGCATTCTACTTGATAGCAATGTGCTACTCAATTCTCTAAACCTAGCTCTTTAATTTTTCGAGTTAAAGTATTACGACCCCAGCCCAATAATTTCGCCGCTTCCTGTCGGCGACCCCGAGTATATTGCAGTGTTGCCTCCAGCATAATGCGCTCCAGTGCCGGTATTGCCTCGTTAATCAAACCTGTTTGGCCCGATTTCAAACCCTGCTCAGCCCACACGCGCAACTCATTTTCCCACGACGGTTGTTGACCACAATCTATTTCACGAACTTCACGCAATTCAGCAGGAAGGTCTTCCAAATGAATCACTTCCCCTGGCGTCATCACAGTAAGCCAGCGACACGTATTTTCAAGCTGTCGAATATTGCCAGGCCAATTAAAATGACTTAAAAAACCCTCTACTTCCTTATCAAATATTTTGGTTTCAACACCAAGTTCAACTGCATTTTTTTTAAGAAAAAAACGCGCTAACTGAGGTATGTCTTCCTTGCGTTGGCGCAAATGCGGAATCTGAATACGAATCACATTCAAACGATGAAACAGATCTTCACGAAAGCGCCCATCTTTTACGCGTTGTTCCAGATTTTGGTGTGTTGCAGCAATAATACGTACATCAACTTTAACAGGTGTATGCCCTCCGACACGATAAAACTCACCATCCGCCAACACACGCAACAGGCGCGTTTGCAACTCGGCAGGCATGTCACCAATTTCATCGAGAAACAGCGTTCCTCCATCGGCTTGTTCAAAACGCCCCTGACGTTGATTTTGCGCTCCGGTAAATGCTCCCCGTTCATGACCAAACAGTTCAGACTCTAATAAATCGCGTGGAATGGCAGCGGTATTCAATGCAATTAAAGGTTTTTTTGATCGTGGGCTGTGGCGATGTAGTGCACGAGCCACAAGCTCTTTACCCGTCCCTGAATCTCCTGTAATCAGAACCGTCACATGAGAACGCGCCAAACGACCGATTGCCCGAAAAACTTCCTGCATTGCGGGGGCTTCGCCAATGATTTCAGGCATTTCAGGACCAGGCTGATTTTTTTTGCCACTGCTTCTTTTGCGTCGCTGGTTAACCGCTCGACCAGCCAACTCAATCGCATCATCAATATCAAAGGGTTTGGGCAGATATTCGAAAGCACCTTTTTGATACGTTGATACGGCGCTATCCAGATCAGAGTGAGCGGTCATGATAATCACAGGCAGAGTAGAATACTGTTCTTTCACTTTATCCAATAACGTCAAACCATCCATTCCAGGCATTCGAATATCAGAAAAAACGACATCCGGTTGAGAGAGTTTCAGCTGCTCTAACAACGCCTCAGCACTTTCAAAGCAACGAACAGAAAAACCGGCTCCACCCAATGCACGCTCCAGCACCCAGCGAATGGAATCGTCATCATCGACCACCCAAACCCGGCTTTCTGCTTTAGCCATTCATATACTCCAAAGGTAACAATAGAGTAAAAACTGTTTCACCCGAAACGCTTACGCACTCAATCAAACCTCCATGCTGATTCACCAATGATTGTGCGATAGAAAGTCCAAGCCCGGTTCCATCGGCTCGACCAGTAATCATAGGGAAAAAAACTTTTTCCAGCATCTCCTGTGGAATGCCTGACCCATTATCAATAATATCAACTCTAAGCACCAGTTTATGCCGTTTATGACCAATATGAAACTGGCGACACGCACGAGTTTTTAAAATAATACGCCCGTTTCCTTGCAGGGCTTGCGCTGCATTGCGTACTACATTCAATAACGCCTGAATAAGCTGCTCTGGATCACAGGTTAAATCCGGAATGCTTGGGTCATAGTCCCGCTCAACATTGATCTCTTGAGAAAATTCAGGCTCCGCTTCAACCAGACGACTCACATGCTCTAAAAGTTCATGAATATTAACAGACTTTCTTGAGGGCAAAGTATTTGGGCCGAGCATACGATTCATTAAATTACGCAGCCGATCCGCTTCACTGATAATAATTTGGGTGTACTCTTTCAATGAAACATCGTCGAGCTCTCTTTCGAGCAACTGGGCTGCACCACGCAACCCACCCAGTGGATTTTTAATTTCGTGTGCCAGCCCTCTCACCATATCCTGATTTGCTTGTTGCTGCGTGAGCAAGTTCGCCTCTTTCGTGACTCTTAAATGATGATCAATCTGCTGTAACTCCATTAACAGTGCGAGATGGCCATCAATTTTCCCCACAGGTGTGACGGTGCAATCAACCGTAATATTTTGCAAATCAAAACTGCAAAAAAGGACTTCTCGCTCACTAAAACGCTGACCACTGACGAGTGCGTGTTGCAATACATTCACCAAATCTGTCGCGTTAGGCAGCAGCTGTTCAAGCCGACACGCTTTGGCTTGCCTGATACTCACCCCCAACACCGCCTCAGCCGCCGAATTCATAAACACAATTTTAAGTTGTGAGTCGAACAATAGGATGGCTGTGCTCTGATACTCTACAATGGTGCATTGAATATTTCCCAATTTTTAGAACCAAGCTAAATAAATTCAGCAAAAAACTCAGGCTGTGCGAGTGAGGCTTGATGAATCTCCGCATTATAATAACGTGTTGCAAAGGATTTGTTTTTTGCATTTTCTCGTCTAAATTCTGTCAATAATGAAGATGCCTTACTCGCTAATGTAGCGCTCCACCAACCGGAAGGATAAACGCACTGTGGAAAGTTCAGCGTATGGACTTTAGAAAAACCGCCCCCCCGCATCGCTTGATGCATGCCTACAATAATTTTTTGATGAAACAGAGGGGATTCACTCTGTTGAACAACAATACCATCCGCCGCCAAAACGCGAAAACAGTTTTTATAAAAAGATTCGGAAAACAGCCCTTCCGCAGGGCCGATGGGGTCTGTGCTATCAACAATCACAATATCGAAGCTCGCAGCGTTTGCACCTTTCATCCATTGAATGCCATCACCAAAGTAAAAATTGGCGCGTGGATCATTGTTAGACTCACACAGCTCAGGAAAATACTCTTCTGAAAGGCGTGTCACCTGTTCATCAATTTCAACTTGCCACGCTTCTTCAATGCCTGGATGTTTTAAAACTTCGCGTAATGTACCGCAATCCCCACCACCAACCACAAGCACTTTTTTCGGAGATGAATGAGTAAACAGTGCTGGATGAGATAGCATTTCGTGATAGATGAAATTATCGCGCGTCGTCAGCATGACAAAACCATCAATGACCATTAAATAACCGAAGTGCTCTGTATCGTATATCTCTATGTGTTGATAAGCTGTTTTTTCATCATGCACTTTTTGCCGAATCTTTATTGAAAATGCTGCCCCGTCGTCTTTAAATTCTTCGGTAAACCACTGTCCATCACGAGTGATCATGTTTATGTCCCTGATGTGAATGGTCACCCTTCGATGAAGGCATCATTTCACCTGTAGTGGCCATCGTTAAACGGCCATATTTTACACCACGAACCGTGGCCAACTGATCAGACAGTTCTTGCAACTGTTTCCCCTGACCTTTCACCACCAAGACTTCCAGACAATTATTATGATCCAGATGAACGTGTAAAACAGAAATAATTTCACCGACAAAAGAGTGTTGGATATGTGTCAAACTTGAAGAAAGATCTCGTGAGTGATGATCATATACGATCGTAATCGTACCGACCGTCTCTCGCTCCGTTCCCCACTCTTCTTGAACCATGCGCTCTCGAATCAGATCCCGAATGGCTTCAGAACGGTTACTATAGCCCCTTCGTTTAATAAGGTCATCAAAATACTCTAACAGATCGCCACTAATCGATACACCAAACCGAACCAGATCACTCATTTATATCACCTCCTACAACAATACACGCTCAATGCCACCTTGCTGCGTTTTATTCACAAAATCCTTTTGCCACGCCTCACCCAACAGAAACTTGGCCAATTCCACCACAATATAATCCGTCGTTACGCCCGTTTCATCACCGTATCGAGACAAACCCTGCTGACAAGCAGGACATGATGTCAACACTTTCACTTTACCTTTTTCAGCATGAGTTTTCCCTGTCAGCTCTTTAACTCCTTTTTGCAACTCTTCCTGTTTTCGAAAACGAACTTGCGTAGCAATATCAGGCCGTGCGATTGCGAAGGTACCGGCTTCACCACAACAACGATCCGTCAATGCGACAGATTGACCCATCAACGCACTGGCCACTTCCAGTGAATTATGCGTTTTCATGGGAGTATGACAAGGCTCATGATAGAGGTATTGCACCCCCGTCTCACCTTCGAACTTCACACCCTTTTCCATCAAAAACTCATGAATATCCAGCAAACGACACCCTGGGAATATCTTTTCAAACTCATATTTCAACAGTTGATCCATGCACGTACCGCATGAAACGATCACTGTTTTAATATCAAGATAATTCAATGTATTAGCAATGCGATGAAACAGTACTCGATTATCTGTGCTGATCTGCTGCCCTTTTTTTTCATCACCGGATGATGTTTGCGGATAACCACAACAAAGGTATCCGGGTGGAATCACCGTCTGCACCCCCACATCAAACAACATTGCTAACGTGGCCAGTGCAACCTGACCAAACAGACGCTCAGAGCCGCAACCTGGAAAATAGAAAACAGATTCACTGTCCGTATTCGTTTTATTTGGGTCACGCAAAATCGGTACGACTTTATTGTCTTCCAGACCCAGCATTTCACGCGTTGTTTTTTTCGGCAACTGGCCTGGCAAGGGTTTTTTCACCAGATGAATGACTTGTCTTTTCAGAGACATGGGCTTTGTTGTCGATTCAGGCAAAACACCTCTTTGTTTTCCTTTGGGCCCAATAGCGTTATAACCCAAACGCTGCGCGGCATAACCACCTAAAATGGCTGTTTTATGCATAAACTTAACGGTGGCGGGCTTTGTTACATTCAAATAGGCCATCCCCAACTTGGCATTGAGGCTGGTTTTACGCTGTCCGTGTGCTTTCAAAATTTTACGCATACGAATCGTCACATCACCGAAGTCAATATCAACCGGGCAAGGTGGAAGGCAACGATGACAAACCGTGCAGTGATCCGCCAGATCGTTCATCTCTTCAAAATGCCGCTTGGAAACACCGCGCCGCGTCTGCTCTTCATAGAGAAACGCCTCAATAATCAGACCCGTTGCTAAAATTTTGTTGCGTGGAGAATAGAGAAGGTTGGCTCGCGGCACATGCGTAGTACATTCAGGTTTACATTTTCCACAGCGCAGACAATGACGAATATCATCATTTAACGCGCCTAATTCACTGGCTTCCATGATCAGCGCTTCTTGCTGCAGCAAACGTAATGAAGGCGTGTAGGCGTCATCTAATCCCGAACCTTTCATCAGTTTTCCGCGATTAAAAAAACCTTTTGGATCGACCTCTTTTTTATAATCCGCAAAAGCGTCCACAACACTTTCATCCAGATACTTCATTTTGGTCAAACCAATGCCGTGTTCACCGGAAATCACGCCGCCCAACGAAATTGCCAAGGCCATCACGCGATCAACGATCTGGTCGGCTTCGTGCATCATTTGGTAATTATCAGAATTGACCGGAATATTGGTATGCACATTACCGTCACCCGCGTGCATATGTGTTGCGACAAACAAGCGGCCTGAACGCCACTGTTTATGGATCGCATCCAGTTTGTCATGCACTGCTTCCAATGCATAACCGCTGAAAAACTCCTTCAATGGTTTCTCTACATCTTTACGATAAGAGATGCGAACGATGCGTTTTAACAAAAGTCTGATCAGGCGCTCTTCAGCGCCCGATTCAGCGTGTAACTTTTCATCCAGAAGTTCCGGAAAATCGACTGCAAGCCCATCAAAATTATTCAGCAGCCCTAACCAGCGCTGCTCTATTTTCAACAGATGTTGAAGTGCGGCCTCTTTTTTCGCATCAATAATCGCATCATTTTCCAGACTGGCTTCATAGCCTTTGGCCGCAGCCAGTTCAGGCATATCGCCTTCAAGGTATTGAATCACCGCTGCCAATGTATTGAGCTTGTTTTTAATGGAATATTCGATATTGATGCGTTCAATACCTTCGTTATATTCAACCAGTCGCGGCAGCGGTATCACCACATCTTCATTGATCTTAAACGCATTGGTATGCGCGGCAATCGCAGCAGTACGGCCGCGATCCAGCCAAAACTGGCGACGTGCTTCCGGGCTGACCGCAATAAAACCCTCAGCGCCACGCGCGGCTACTTGACGCACCACCGAAGAGGCTGCTTCAGCCACATAATTTTCATCATTACCGGAAATATCAGCCAATAGCACCATCTTTGGCAAGCCATGGTGACGTGTACTTTTAGTGGTATAACTCACCGCCTGTACATAGCGTTCATCCAGATGTTCCAGCCCGATCAATGCAACCGCATCGTGTTGATCCAGATATTCATTGATCTCCACAATCGCTGGCACCGCTGCGCTCAAATCATCACCAAAAAACTCCAGGCAGACCGTGCGAATAAATTTGGGCATACGATGCAATACAAACACCGCCGATGTAATCAGACCGTCACATCCCTCTTTCTGTACACCCGGCAAACCGCCCAGAAACTTGTTGGTGACATCCTTGCCCAAACCACTCTTGCGCAGTTCAGTGCCCGCAATGCGAATTACGGACGGCTCTCTTAATATTTTTTTACGATCAGGGGAACGATAAGTCAAACGAAACTCGACCCACTCTTCGAGGTGAATTTTCCCCAAATTATGATTTAAACGCTCAACATCCAGCCATTCGGCATCGGGAGTCACCATGCGCCACGACACCAGATTATCCAGCGTCGTGCCCCACATTACCGCTTTTTTGCCCCCCGCATTCATGGCGACATTCCCGCCAATCGTCGATGCATCCTGAGAGGTCGGGTCTACTGC
>CAYXVC010000078.1:7950-11252 GCA_964468225.1 uncultured Gammaproteobacteria bacterium | reverse complement strand
CTAAGGAACGTGCATGCTCTAAAGAACTTCAATCAATGAACCGATACGCAAAGTAAACACGTAGCCATAAAAGGGATTTACTCTGGCTCATTTTAGTGGAGTTTACGATGGTTCATTCAGTGATTAATAACACTCGGTTATTCAAATTAACAATATTTATTTTCCTGGCAAGCATCTGTCTGACTCTTTATCCATACAACACAGCAAAAGCCTTTGAAACAGACTCTTTCAATGTCAAAACTGTCATAAAAAATAGCTCATACCCTTGGTATGAAAAGGCACTAAATACTGTTTATGAAGTGAATGGTGAACAGGGTAAAACACTGGTTTTGATGCGTGGTAAACCGTATAGCTTTAAGATAAACACAGGCCCTAAACACGACTTTTACTTTTCAAATAGTGAATCAGGGCGTGGTACCGGAATCATTACGACAGGCATCGGCAAACAATTTATACATAAAGGCATCATCCACTTTACACCCACATCAAACACCCCTAAAGAGCTCTACTATCAATGTCAGAATCACCCTTATATGGGTGGAAAAATTCATATCGTTAATGAAGGTGAAAGTTTCACACCGCCTGCCCCGAACTTGGTAACAAAAAATCAGGAAAAACAAAAAATCAGGCACGATGAACAGCTAAATTCTGAACAAATAACGCCTCAAAATATAGCACAGCAACATGTAGCTCAAGCCAATGCATTTCTTAATGCCAGTGCTGAGCGCATTGCTAACAGTCAAAATGACAAAGCAAAAGCACTACTCGCCCGTGCATGGGGAATTGCAGAAGATGCCGATACATGGCTTGCTAGAGGTGATATCACCACAGCCACTGAAGATGCTGATATCGTACTGATGCTTGTTATTGCTGCTGAGAATAAGCTGCTGGAAACGCAGGGTTTCAGATAATCTAAACTACCAGTTATATAGGAACGCTGGCCTGACCATAGAAATGGTCAGGCCAACTAAGCGTTAAGGAACGAGGGTCAATTCAAGTAACCTTAACAAAGCAACATTAAAGAACTGAAACGTTCGCTGCTTGTGGGCCTTTCTGTCCTTGCTCTACTTCAAATTGAACTTCCTGTCCTTCAGCAAGCGTTTTATAGCCTGTGCTTGTAATCGCTCTGAAGTGAACGAAAACATCCGCTCCATCTTCACGCTCGATAAAGCCAAAGCCTTTTTTTTCGTCAAACCATTTTACGCGACCAGTCGTGGTTGCCATAAGCAATCTCCAAATATTAATTGATTATAATTGATGGTGTCAGACACCAAATGAATAAGGTGCTGAAAGATGCAGGAATTACTTACGTAGCAAACAAGATGTGATATAAAAAACATAATCTTCGAAATTGTATAAACATAAATATAGCTGCTGTAATCTCTACCAGCGCTAGTCAGTGTAACCTATATCCAGACAAAGTAAAGAAAAATTTGACATTACAATATAATTAGGTTTTCAGAAGGTGGTCGAAAAACTGCACGTTGCGAAAGAAATAACTCATTGTTAAACCTAGATTCTGCAAATTCATCCAGAGCCTTAATAGTATCCAAACTCTCAATTTTCATAATCGTTCTCATCAGGTGATTATGAACAATTTGGACTATTTGAGACTCATTTCATATTGGACAAAGCTGGAGGTAGAGATTTTCTAGCCATCGTGTTACTTTATTAATATTAGTATGCACAAACAACCTGTGTTCACTTATAGTTTCGGGAGAGAAGTCACTTCGATGCACATTTCAGACGGTATTCTTTCCGCGCCCGTTCTCGCCGCTGGTTTTATTGGCACCGCTGCATTGGCCTATGTCACGATGCGCAACATGGATATGGATGAAGTCCCTAAAATTTCAGTGATCACGGCTGTTTTTTTTATCGCTTCACTGATTCATGTGCCCATTGGCCCCAGTAGCATACATTTAATTCTTAACGGCCTAGTCGGTGTTGTACTTGGCTGGCGTGCATTTCCCGCCATCATGCTGGGTATTATTTTACAAACCATCCTTTTTGGTCATGGCGGTGTCACTGTCATCGGTGTCAACACATTAATGCTTGGTGGTGGCGCATTGATTGCTTACATGGTCTGGCAACAACGGCATCGTTTTTCATTCAAAAACAGAGATATTATATTTGGTGGGCTTGCCGGTGGAGCCGCCACAATTTCATCTGGAATCATACTCGCCATCGCGCTACTGACAACAGGTGAAGAGTTCGTTGTTACCGCAGGGCTTGCACTGGGAGCACATGTTCCCGTCATGATTCTTGAAGCGATTGTCACGGGTTTTTGCGTCGCTTTCATGTTAAAAACCAAACCTGACTTACTAGCGGGGCAAAAGCCTCTTAAACGAACAGCAGCCCAAGTCACCGCTGACACATAAATTAATAATTAACTAATAAACGAGATATTCAGTGCCACTCGATATTGATCGCTTTGCGCATATAAAATCCCCTTTACAACGATGGGATCCGCGTTTGAAAATAGCCTCCATTGGGATTTTGATTTTCAGTATTGCCTTGCTAAAAACACTGCCACTGGCCGTGATTGCACTTGTTCTTGCCAGCGCACTGCTTTGGTCTTCAGCGCTGCCTTATCATTTTATTTCAAATGGAATTAAATGGATTATTTTCTTTTTGCTGCCATTCTTCCTGATTTTACCTTTCAGTTATCCGGGTGATGCTGCTTTCCATATCATCGGCCTGCCTTTTGCGTGGGAAGGTTTGCGCCTCGCCTCACTCATTTTCATTAAAGCTCTGGCCATCGTGATGTGTACTTTCAGCATCTTTGGAACATCACGCTTCGATGTTTCAATGATTGCTCTACAGCATCTGAAATGCCCTAAAATTATCACCCAGATGCTGCTTTTCACTTATCGCTATACCTTTGTATTTCTTGAAGAGATGCGCAGCATGCAGCTCGCAATGCAAGCGCGAGGCTTTGTGATGAAAACAAACCTCTATACATTGAAAGTGGTCGGCGACTTCATAGGAACTCTGCTCATACGCAGCTTTGAACGCACCGAACGTGTTTATAAAGCGATGCTCTCCAAAGGCTACCAAGGTGAATTTCATTCTTTAGTAAAATTCCAGGCAGAGCGTAAAGATTTCATCAAAGCCGCCGCCGTATTAAGCATCGCCATCATCCTTATTGTTGGTGATTTTTCAGGACTTTTTACACCCGCCCTTCAAGGCTGGTTTTAACCATGAGAGATAAACGTGTCAAACGATAGATCCTCCATACTGGTCAAAAATGCCTTTTTTAATTATCCAGACGGGCATGAAGTTCTAAAAGGAATTTCGTGTGA
>CAYXVC010000078.1:0-7850 GCA_964468225.1 uncultured Gammaproteobacteria bacterium | reverse complement strand
TGGGCGGCTTTGAAGAGCGATCATCCTTTCACCTCTCTTTTGGTGAACGCAAACGCCTGGCGCTGGCAACCGTGCTCTCCTACCAGCCTGAAATTCTGGTCTTTGATGAACCTTCAACCAATATGGATCCACTGAATCGGAGAAAACTGATTGAGTGGTTAAAGCAATCGGACAAAACCATTTTGCTGTGTACTCATGACCTTGATATTGCGCTGGAAGTTTGTGACCGCTGTCTGGTGCTCTCGGAAGGCCGGTTTATTAAAGAAGGGCCTGCTTCAGAAATTCTTTATGACCGGGAGTTGCTGGAAGAGAACAAACTGGAGTTGCCGCTGGCATTAATGACTCACGAATTGCTGCATGATATTTTACACTCTGCGGAAATGGACGAAGAGCATCGCTCAATTATTGGCAAGTTCTTACACTCTCACCGCCATGCACACGGTGCGGATGGTCATGTGCATTATCACATTCATGCACATCCACATGAACACGGCCACCGTCATGAACATAACGATACCGAACACTCTCATCACGGCGCACATTCACATGATGAAGACCATACCCACAGCCATGATGATTTAGTGCCTCATTCAGACTCAACGACCGATAAAAAACAACACGATGCGTGAAACAGAAGATTCAACCCAACTACTATTTGTTCGGCACGGCACGCCAGACTTTCCTGGAAAGCGCATCTACTGTGATGGCAAAGAAGACCCGCCACTGAATGAAAAAGGGTTAAAAGAAGCCAATACTACGGCCCAACTTCTGAAAAACTGTGGTGCCACTACCCTCTATTCCAGTCCGCTCAAGCGCAGCCAGATGACTGCCGCTGCCATTGCGGAAACAACAGGCCTTCCCACTATCACTCATGGCAATTTAAAAGAGCGAAACTTCGGAATCTGGGAAGGGCTCTATTTTGATGAGATCGAGAATAACTACCCTGAAGATTACAAGCGCTGGAAACAAAGCCCTGCGAATTTCAATCCTGAAGGTGGCGAATCTATCCATGATATGAGCCAGCGTATTCAACAAGCCATTGATGAAATTATTGCCAAACATTGTGGCGAAAAGGTAATAGTCGCTTGCCATGTCGGTCCCATTCGAGTCGCGCTGACTCAGGCTATGAACATGCCCGTCGAACACTACCGACAACTGCGCATTGACTGCGCCTCCGTCAGCCGCATTGATTATGGTACAACACAAAATAATTTTATCTATATGAATGTCACAGCGGGAATGGAGCTATAAGAACTGAATCATGGCCACCAGACTTTAGGAAAGCCACTGGTTTGAGCCATGGCCGCCAGATCCATAGTCAGAGCGATAGCAATGTGCACCATCACCCCCCCCCAAATAGTGCGCGAACGCATCGCCAATATACCTAAAAAAAGGCCGAACAGAATCGCACCGCTCGCTTCCAGCCACGGTTTTTGAAAATGAATCATCATATAAGGCAGACACATCACGAATATAGCGTTGGCACCGAGAGGAATGCGGCACGACTGCAACAAAAAACCCCTAAAGAAAAACTCCACGCAAAAAAATTGAATGGAATAGATCAACTGCCAAGCCAGCAGATCCACCCAGCTTCTGTGCGCCATGGAATAAAAAGGGTAGTGAGAAACAAAATCTTCACGAAAGCTGGCCAGAAGAGCAAAAAAGACAATTGGCACACCGAGTAAGAAATACCACAGTTTATGCTTACCAAGCGCACCTATGCGCAGCCCGTAATCACGTACTGGCTCTTTAAAAACAAACTTGATCACCAGCACCGGAATTATGACAAAGGCGATGATATGCCAACCGCCCCACCACAAATAACTGTAGAGCGGATAAAAGGTATCGCTGCGTAACTGCCGAAATTCACTGCGCCAATCGCCATCATCCAGCGCATAGAACCACTGCATAGATGACTCGAATACCGATGAATATTTGATGTAATTGAGCAACAACAGACACACGGCCGCGATGAGCAACGCGGTAGCGACCCGATAACGGTAACGCTCTGAATCAGCCATCGCCCGTTCTCGATCCGCCTCATCATCAATAACGCGTAGCGTGGATAGCAACCGCTTGGGATGAAAAAAGTTTAACAGAGCATCTACTTTGCTTGGAAAGATTTTTCTGCTTGGCGTAGCCATAAAAATATATAACCTCAAAAGTAAATACACCTATAATAATATTTGGAGCCAGTAAAATAAAATTGCCGTTCCAAAAAAATAAGAGTGTAGTAATGTGGATCAACTGCGCTTTTTAGGTTTATACATTAATTTCAGGATTCCGTTATGCAAATAACTGTCAGTCGCTCTTTGCCGACTCTTCTCCTCATCGCTTTGATGGTCGCCCTGACTCCTTCACTACAGGCCGAAACAATCCCGGTTGGTAACTTCAGCCAAGGTGATCTCGACGGCTGGGAAGAGAAGTCTTTCGTCGGTAACAGCCGCTATCAAATCGCTGACACGCCCAAAGGAAAGGTGTTAAACGCCAGTAGTCAGGGCAATGCCTCGGGTCTGTTCAGGAAAGTCACTATTGATCTAACGAAAACACCGTACCTGCATTGGTCGTGGCGGGTAGATAACGTCTTGAGCGGCAATAATGAACGAACCAAAGATGGTGACGACTACTCCGCACGGGTCTATGTCGTGGTCTCCGGTGGAGTTTTTTTCTGGCGTACGCGGGCGATAAATTATGTCTGGTCCAGCAATCAACCGGTGGGAACAAGCTGGCCTAATGCCTTTACCGACAACGCACTGATGCTCGCTGTACGCTCTGGAAAAAGTAACGATGTGGGCCGCTGGGTACAGGAGCGCCGCAATGTGCGCGAAGATCTGCGTCAGCTCCTTGGCAAAGAGATCACCCAGATTGATGCCGTGGCAGTCATGACCGATAGCGACAACACCCAACAGAGTACCTCAGCAACCTACGGAGATATTTATTTTTCCAGCGAATAATCCGTCAAGGTGCGAACACAGAGTAATTTTATCTATATGAATATCATGAAGAAGCTATTTTTGTTGTGCTATTCGATCGGGGTTTCCTCGCTGTTTCCCCACTCTGACCATGAGCCAGGGTAGCCCTTTATATTTTTGTAGCCAAGGCTTTTTAACACGATATAAGTGTGTGCTGAACGACGATGCGTCTGGCAGTAAGTGATGATGGTTTTGTCTTTATCAATACCTGCTTGCTCGTAAAGCGGCTGAAGCTCATGCTCTTCTTTGAAACGGGTGTTGCGTTCACGATCAACCGCAGCAATCCAGTCTACATTTTTTGCACCGGGAATATGGCCGCCGCGTGTCGCACGTTTGTCCCATCCTGAAAATTCACTGTCAGCACGAACATCCAGCAATATATTGTCGTTAGTTTCCAACCCTGCCAGAATTTCAGCTTTTGAAACAATAGCGCCGCTGTTAAATGCATTGGCCTGAAAATGGCTGGGGGTTGGTGTGACAGATTCATCACTCGTCGGAAAGCCTTCCCCCATCCAGGCGTGCAACCCACCATTCAGCAGAGAAAATTTATGATGGCCGATGGCATCCAGCGTCCATAAAAAACGACACGCTTTCAATCCCATATCATCATCATAGGCAATGACGTGTTTATTTGGAGTGAGGCCAATATCGGATAAAGCATGATTGATCGTATCGAGGTCTGGCAAAAGCCCCATAACTGGTGGGCGAGATGCTGATATTTGCTCAACATCCAGATGGACTGCACCTGCAAGATGGTAGTCCTCATAAATATCAGAGGATGAGAGATCGACGATCAGAATATCATCGACATTCAATAGTTGTTCGAGAATATCGGCTTCAAGAAGTAAAGGTATATTGAACTGGTTCATGGGTGTAGTTTACTGGATTTTCTCTGGCGATGCATTGGGCAATTCCAAGCCCTGTTTGGATCGCTTGTTTGAAATGCAATGATGGCATTGATGTCAATGCAGGCAAGTGCTATCATTTTTATTATCAAATTATTTATAGAGAAAAAATATTGGCAAACTTGAGTGTAAGAAAACTTGATGATGAAATAGTGGCGCTTTTGCGAGTGTCTGCTGCGCGTCATGGTGTTTCAATGGAAGAAGAGGTTAGGCAAATACTAAGGCGCGCGGTGGTGGCTCCAGAGCGGATGGGGGATTTCGCGGTACGTCTTTTTAGCCCCGCTTATGGTGACGATGAATTAATACTACCGGAGCGTGAAACATCTGAGCCTATGGAATTTCCCGAGTGATTGTTTTAGATACAAACATTATCTCGGAATTTATGACATCACAGCCCAATGAATCAGTGCTTGAATGGTTAAATACACAAGATTCAATGGTACTTTATTTGACTACGATCTCCATAGCCGAAATTGGATATGGGCTTCGAGTTATGTCAAATGGTAGAAAGCGTCAATTACTTGATGATCGGTTTAAGCAGTTTATCGAAACTGCTTTTAAGTCTCGTATTTTGAGTTTTGATGAAGCAGCAGCTCGGGTCTATGGTGATATTAAAGGATATCGAAAAGAGATTGGCCGCCCTCTGTCTGATTTGGATGGTCAAATCGCAGCCATTGCGCGAGTAAAAGAGTTTGTCGTTGCAACAAGAAACATTAAAGATTTTGAGGAGTGTGGAGTCGAGTTAATCAATCCGTTTATTTGTGGTTGATGAGGATCAAAGAGCCTGATCTCTTGTATTTTTAAAAGGGTTTCATAGTTGTTATTTCGGTCATTGAACGTGTATTGTGAGCATCATTTTTAAATAACTCAGTGGTTCAAATTTATGATTACAGCAATGTTAACGGTGGGCGCCATTATTCTTGCCTTTTATATTGGTTTTAAAGTGGGAATTTACTGTGGTGCCAAAGGGCAGAAACTAAAAGAAGTTCTGAAGCAGCATAATAATAAATAGCTGTTACTCTGAATGTGACATTGTTTAATTTTACTGCGCTGCCTCCTTTATCGCTCTATATTCATATTCCGTGGTGCATTCGAAAGTGCCCTTATTGTGATTTTAATTCACATGAATCACGGGGTGGATTGCCGGAAGCTGAATATATTGATGCATTAATTACCGATCTGGAAAATGAGTTGCCTCGTGTTTGGGGGCGATCCATTCAAAGCATTTTTATTGGTGGAGGTACTCCGAGCCTGTTTTCAGCCGAGTCGATTGATCGTCTGCTGTGCGCGATTCGGGCACGTCTGCCTTATCGGCCTGATATGGAGATTACTCTGGAAGCCAATCCGGGGGCGATTGAAGCGGGGCGTTTTAAAGAGTTGCGCGCGGCGGGTGTGAATCGTCTGTCCATCGGTGTGCAAAGCTTTGATGATGGATTGTTGCAACATATCGGGCGTATACATAACGGCCATGATGCACAAAAAGCGATTGATACAACACAAACGGCAGGATTTGATAATTTTAATCTGGATTTGATGTTTGGCTTGCCGGAGCAAACCGAGAGCCTTGCGGTTTCTGACATTCAAACCGCCATCCAGTCAGGTGCAACACACCTCTCTTTTTACCAATTGACGATTGAAGCAAATACCGCATTCCATGCAAAGCCCCCACAATTGCCCGACGATGAAAATATCTGGACAATGCAGGATCAATGCCATGAGTTGTTAGCCCAATCTGGGTTTGAGCAATATGAAGTGTCGGCATTTTCCAAACCCGATAAACAGTGCCAACATAATCTTAATTACTGGCACTTTGGTGATTATTTAGGAATCGGTGCGGGAGCGCATGGAAAAATTACCGATGCTTTTCAACAAAATATCACTCGCCGCAGTAAGCTCAGGCATCCTGCAGAATATATGAAGAAAGTTTCCAATTCAGCGCATGTGAGCGAAGAGCATATTTTGAAACGCCGTGAGGTTGGGTTGGAATTTATGATGAATGCATTGCGACTGAATGGTGGGTTTCCTGTGTCACTGTTTAATTTACATGCAGGCTTGCCACTCACTGTGGTGGAAAAAACACTCAAAGAAGCTGAAGAGCGAGGGTTGATCGAGTGGGATATTCATCGCATTCGGCCCACTGAGCGAGGCCGCCATTTTTTAAACGATCTGCTTGGATTGTTCGTATAATATTTTTTATTTTGATTGAGACGCTAAAATAATGTCTACACTGATTCTACAAGGTTCCAATTTGAATAATGCGGCAGCTCAAAGTGTTGCAAAACAACTGCAAGCATCAATTGTTGATCAAAACAGTACCTTTTATCGATTGGAAACATCATCACCTATTCAAACCGATGCTCTGGCAGCAGTGCAAGATTCCGTTGCATTTGATATTAACGTGCTCCCTGAAGGGTTTCAGTCGGATTCAGTGCGTTTATTGGTCACTGATATGGATTCAACGCTGATCAATATCGAGTGCATTGATGAAATTGCTGATTTTCTTGGTATCAAAGAAAAAATTTCTGAAATTACCGAAGCAGCCATGAATGGCGAGATTGATTTTGAAACATCATTGACACGTCGTGTTGCGCTTCTTAAAGGTCTTGATGTAGGTGCATTAGAGCGTGTTTACAATGAACGTCTTGAGTTAAACCCCGGTGCAGAGCGAATGATTGCAGGCCTGAATGCCAAAGGAATTAAAGTCGCGCTGGTTTCCGGTGGTTTTACTTTTTTTACGGATCGATTAAAAGATCGTCTCAAATTGGATTTTACCCAAGCCAACGTATTGGGCGTAGAGAATGGTCAATTGACCGGGCTGGTCGTGGGAGAGATCGTAGGAGCAGAAGCAAAATCAACTTTTCTGCTTCAATTGTGTCAAGAGTTGAATATTGATCCTTCACAAACGGTGGCGATGGGCGATGGTGCGAATGACCTGAAAATGATGGACAGCGCAGGTTTGAGCGTTGCCTATCATGCCAAGCCTGCTGTTCAGGCTCAGGCACATACCCGTTTGAATGTTTGTGGTCTGGACGGTGTTTTGGGATTGTTAGGTATAAAATAATTGTGCCAAAGTTTCACCTGGATTTTCTGTGCGCATAAAAGCTTCGCCGACTAAAAATGCATTGACGTTATGGTCTCTCATGAGCTTTACATTTTGTGCCGTGCGTATGCCGCTTTCGGTGACGACAATACGGTCATCAGGAATTTGATCCAGTAAATCAAGGGTGGTATTCAGAGAGGTTTCAAACGTGCGTAGATTACGGTTGTTGATACCAAGCAAAGGGATGTTTAATCGCAACGCACGTTGCAGTTCATCCTGATTATGAATTTCGACTAAAACATCCATGCCCAGCTGATGTGCCAAGTCATTAAGTTCCTGCATTTGAACATCATTCAGAGCTGAAACAATCAGTAAAATAGAGTCCGCACCCATCGCACGAGCTTCATAAACCTGATAAGAGTCAATAATGAAATCTTTACGGATCACAGGAAGCTGGCAGGCGGCGCGGGCTTGTTTCAGATACTCTTCTGAGCCTTGAAAAAAATCGGCATCAGTTAACACGGATAGGCAAGTCGCGCCTCCGGTTTCATAAGAGACTGCAATTTCAGCGGGTTTGAAGTTCTCACGCAATAGTCCTTTGCTGGGTGATGCCTTTTTGATTTCAGCAATGATAGCTGATTGGCCTTGTGAAATTCTGGCTTTAATAGCATCAACAAAGCCACGCACTTCAGGGGCGCTGATGATTTGTTTTTTGAGATCGTCTATGGAAATTTTTTTGCTACGCTCGGCAATCTCTTCATGTTTGCGGTCGAGGATTTTTTTCAGAATATCTGGGGGATTGTTCATCGTGAGTTATAGTTTTTGTGTGTATTGAATCAGAGACTCAAATTTTTGTTTGGCGGCACCATTGGCAATGACTTCAGCCGCTTTTTTAACACCTTGTGCTAAATCATCGGAGAGCCCTGCTGCATA
>CAYXVC010000077.1:0-11394 GCA_964468225.1 uncultured Gammaproteobacteria bacterium | reverse complement strand
GCGAATGGCATCTTCATCGTGTTCAACGACGATCACAGTATTGCCAAGATCACGTAGATAAGTCAGGGTTTTTAGCAGTCGATCATTATCTCGCTGATGCAACCCAATGGAGGGTTCATCAAGCACATACATCACGCCGACCAAACCCGCACCAATTTGGCTGGCAAGACGAATGCGTTGCGCTTCACCGCCAGAAAGCGTGTCAGCGCTGCGATTCAGGCTGAGATAGTCCAGTCCGACATTGACTAAAAAACTCAAGCGCTGAGCAATCTCTTTAACAATTTTGTCAGCAATTTTCCCTCGGCTTCCGGAGAGTTTTAGTGTGGTGAATAACGTGTAGGCATCACCTACTGACATGGCAGAAACGATTGGCAGCGTATATTCTTTAATAAATACATGACGCGCTTCTTTGCGCAGGCGAGTGCCGTGGCAGCCGGTGCATGATTGATGACTGATGTATTTTGCTAACTCGTCACGTACAACATTGGATTCGGTCTCACGATAACGGCGCTCCATATTGGGGATAACGCCTTCAAAAGTATGAGAGCGGACGGTGGATTTATTATCACTTTGGTAAATGAATTTAATTTTTTCATCACCACTGCCATACAACACCACTTGTTTGATATTTTCAGGCAAGTCACAAAAAGGTGTTTCAACATCGAACTTATAATGTTCGGAAAGTGCTTTGAGAAGCTGGAAGTAATAATTGTTGCGCCGATCCCAGCCACGCACGGCTCCCCCCGCGAGACTGAGCTCTTCATTCTGAATAACACGGGCGGGGTCAAATACTTGCATAGTGCCCAAACCATCGCACGTTGGGCAGGCACCTACCGGATTATTAAAAGAAAAAAGCCGAGGTTCCAACTCTGGAATGTTGTAGCCACAATGAGGGCAAGAAAAGCGTGCAGAAAAAACTAAATTGGCTTTTTTATCATCATCCATAAAAGCGATGTAAAGTAAGCCATCGCTGAGTGCAATTGCAGATTCCACGGAGTCTGCCAGTCGTTGTTTAATATCGTCACGAACTTTAAAGCGGTCAATGACCACCTCTATGTTATGTTTTTTATAGCGATCTAATGTTGGAACTTGGTCAATTTCAATCACTTCACCATTAACACGAGCCCGCACATAGCCCTGGCTCAATAGTTGATTAAAAACTTGCTGGTGCTCACCTTTTCTATCACGTATGACCGGTGAGAGTAACATCAGCTTTGTACCTTCCGGCTGCTCAAGAATATGGTCTACCATCTGGCTAACCGTTTGGGCTTCCAGAGTAATTTTATGATCGGGGCATTGAGGTTCGCCGACACGCGCAAATAGCAAACGCAGATAATCATAGATCTCAGTCACAGTACCTACTGTAGAGCGTGGGTTGTGAGAAGTTGATTTTTGTTCAATAGAGATCGCGGGAGAGAGCCCTTCAATATGATCAATATCGGGTTTTTCCATCACCGAAAGAAATTGTCGGGCATAAGCCGAGAGCGACTCTACATAGCGACGCTGCCCTTCGGCATAGATCGTATCAAAGGCCAGTGAGGATTTGCCAGAACCAGAGAGGCCTGTGATTACAATGAGCTTGTCGCGAGGCAGATCAACATCAATATTTTTCAGGTTGTGTGTGCGTGCGCCGCGAATGATGATCGTATCCATAAATAATTTTTGTTTTTGATGGATTGAAAGGCCATATAGGGTATCAGTTTTTTTTACGAGATTATACGTGCTGATTCACACTATGTTATTGATTTTGGTAGTGTACTATTTTGTTAAGCTACAAAGCTCATTGCCATCTGTGGTTTGAATGGTACCCATAAACTGCCTCATACAGTCTAATTGTATTTATTGCTGAAAATGAAACTGATAGAATGCACCACACTTTAAGAGCAAGAATAACCGGATTGTAATTGATACCCCCATGATGAAACAGGACATGACCCCTCTGGAGCGGCGAGTAGCGATCTCTGCTGCGGGGCTTTTTGCGCTACGCATGATCGGGCTTTTTATGATATTGCCCGTTTTTGCTCTGTATGGTGAAGGGCTGGAAGGCTCAACACCTTTGTTGGTTGGATTGGCCATTGGTATTTATGGTTTAACCCAGGCGCTGTTACAAATTCCATTTGGTATGTTGTCTGACCGTTTTGGACGCAAGCCCATGATTGCGATCGGTTTGCTGATTTTTGCTGTGGGTAGTGTGGTGGCGGCAATGGCAGATAGCATTGTTGGCGTGATTATAGGTCGGGCTCTACAAGGCGGCGGCGCGATTGCGGCAGTGATTATGGCGATGACTGCGGATTTAACGCGTGAAGAGCATCGTACCAAAGCGATGGCCATGATCGGAATGACGATCGGTTCGGCGTTTGCCATATCACTTGCGATGGGGCCCGTATTAAATAACTGGATCGGCGTGGACGGTATTTTTTGGCTGACGGCTGTGCTGGCTCTGTCTGGATTGGTATTACTGAAATATGGTGTGCCTCAGGCAGGAAAATGTCGATTTCATCGTGATGCTGAGGCATCGCCTTCGCAGTTTAAGGATGTCTTGAAAAATGGCCAATTATTGCGTCTGGACTTTGGTATTTTTATTCTTCATATGATTCTGACCGCCAGTTTTGTGGTGATGCCGCTGGCGTTACGTGATCATACGGGGGTTGATGTCAGTGATCACTGGCAGATCTATCTGGGTGTTATGTTGCTCTCTTTTATCGGTTTTGTGCCTTTGGTGATTCTGGCAGAAAAATACCGTAAGATGAAGCAGGTCTTTGTTGCTGCAACACTTTTAATCGGATTGGCTCAGGCCATATTGGTCTTTGCTGTCGATTCATACTGGGCTGTTTTTATAACACTACTGCTCTTTTTTATTGCTTTTAATGCACTGGAAGCAACATTACCTTCCTGGATCAGTAAAACGGCACCGGCTGATAAGAAAGGAACTGCAATGGGGGTCTATTCCAGCGCCCAGTTTTTTGGTGCATTTGTTGGTGGTGTGACCGGTGGCTGGATTCATCAGAGCTTAGGCCTTGAAATGGTATTTCTGTTTTGCGCAGTGAGTGCAGGTATCTGGGCGCTTGTTGCTGTGGGAATGAAAGCGCCCCCACACTTAAGAACTTACATGATTAATGTGGGCGCGATTGATTCAATAAAAGCGGCCGCTTTGCAAGAAGAGCTTAAAGCAATGACAGGTGTTGCTGAAGCGATTGTCGTGAGTGACGATGGAATCGCTTATTTAAAAGTGGATAATGATGCAGTGGATTGGGATGTACTTTATACCTATTCCATTGATGATGTGAATGAAAATTAACCGTAAAATAGAAAGGGGAATATCATGGCAAGAGGTGTGAACAAAGTCATAGTCGTTGGAAATTTAGGGAATGATCCTGAAACTCGCTATATGCCCAGCGGTGGTGCTGTAACAAATATTACTATTGCAACCAGTGAGTCCTGGAAGGATAAACAGAGCGGTGAGCAGCAAGAGCGTACCGAGTGGCATCGAGTCACATTTTATAACCGTTTGGCCGAGATAGCTGGCGAGTATTTGCGAAAAGGTTCACAAGTTTATGTAGAGGGTAGCCTACGGACGCGCAAGTGGCAGGATAAAAGTGGAAATGATCGTTATACCACTGAAATCATTGCTTCCGAAATGCAAATGCTTGGGTCGCGTGGCGGTAGTGGAGGCGGCCAGCAATATGGCGGAGACTCTATGGAGGATGGTAGCCGTGCACCTACTTCAAAACCAGCAGCGCCGCAGCAACAACAGCAAAATCAATCATCTCAAACGGGTGGAGGGATGGATGATTTTGATGATGATATACCTTTTTAAAAAACACCTAACCCTAATATTATGAATATTGGTGAGGTTAATAAAATGACAATTAGAAAGACGATTTCATTTACAGACCAGCATGACGCATGGGTTAAAACTCAAATTTCTAGTGGGGACTATGCCAGCGATAGTGAATATGTACGTGATTTAATCCGACACGATCAACGGGAAAATGAAAAATATCAGACCCTGAGGACTGCTATTAAAGAGGGTTTTGATAGCGGTATTAGTGAGCGGGGCGTTAAAGATATTATGCAGGATGTAGAACAGAGATTGAGAGCAAATGGGACATTACCAGTTAACTAAAAAAGCTGATAGTGATTTAGCGTCTGCTTATGAGTACGGAATTTTGAATTTTGGTTTGGAGCAAGCTCAATCCTATTTGCTTGGTCTTTACGAACGGCTTCAAATACTTGCTGATAGTCCGATGCTCGGGCGTGAGGCTATCGAACTTTCTCCCAATCTAAGGCGTTCCGAATATCAGTCGCATGTTATTTTTTACGAACAGGATTCTAAGGATATTTTGATTGTGCGAGTTCTTCGTGTAGAAATGGATTTTAAGCGTCATCTTTAAGATATGCAGGATGTTATGGGTTGCTCCCTGATTTGCCTCAAATACACTTTATCTTTTTAATCAAACATGGTTTAGGGAAAAATAAATGAACCTGCATGAATATCAAGCGAAACAACTGTTCGCAGACTATGGAATTCCGATCCCTTCGGGACGGGCTGCTCAATCATTAGCAGAAGCACTGGAAGCGACTGATGCTTTGGGCGGCGATCAATGGGTTGTCAAAGCACAAGTGCATGCAGGGGGGCGTGGTAAAGGAGGTGGCATTAAACTGGTTTCTAATACCAATGAGCTGGAAACTGCTGTCACTGCCTTGCTGGGTTCAAAGCTTGTAACGCCACAAACTGATTCGACTGGTTTGTCGGTGAATACCGTATTGATCGAAAAAGTTCAACCCTTTAGTCGGGAACTGTATCTGGGTGTGTTGGTAGACCGGCAAAGTGAGCGCATTATGGTGATGGCTTCCGCAGCCGGTGGCATGGATATCGAAGCAGTAGCGGCGGATACACCAGAAAAAATTCATACGGTCGCCATTGATCCGATTGTGGGGTTGCAGCCTTACCAGTGTCGGCAACTCGGTTTTGCTTTAGGTCTGGACAAAAGCCAGTTGGGATCGTTTGGAAAGCTCCTGCAAAATCTCTATCGCCTCTATCTGGAAAAAGATTGCAGTCTGGCAGAAATTAACCCGATGGTGGTTACTGATTCGGGTGATTTGATGGCATTGGATGCCAAGTTGGTTGTTGATGATAATGCGCTTTATCGTTTACCTGCTATTAAAGCAATGGCGGATGCATCCCAAGAAGATGTGACTGAACATAAAGCCGAAAAACTGGGTTTAAATTATATTACTCTGGATGGTGACATTGCTTGCATGGTCAATGGTGCAGGGCTGGCGATGGCGACAATGGATCTAATTAAATTGCATGGGGGCAAACCCGCCAACTTTCTTGATGTAGGAGGTGGTACGACGGCCGAGCGCGTTGCGGAAGCATTTAAACTGATTCTGGGTGACCATAAAGTCAATGCTATTTTGGTCAATATTTTTGGTGGTATTGTGCGTTGTGATTTGATTGCAGAAGGGATCATCAACGCGGTCAAAGAGGTTGGAATAAATATCCCGGTTGTGGTGCGTCTGGAAGGTACTAATGTTGAACAGGGGAAAACCTTGTTGCAAGAGAGCCACTTAAGTATTGTGACCGCAGAAAATTTGACAGAAGCCGCTGAGCAAGCTGTTGCGTTAGCCGCAGGGAGTGAATAAATCATGGCAATTTTGATAAACAGTGCAACGAGATTGATTTGTCAGGGGTTTACAGGCAAGCAAGGAACATTTCACTCTGAGCAAGCGATTGCTTATGGTACAACGATGGTGGGAGGGGTGACTCCAGGCAAAGGTGGTTTAACGCACCTTGGTTTGCCTGTTTTCGATACGGTATGCGATGCGGTAGCAGAAACGGGCGCGAATGCCACAATGATCTATGTGCCTGCGCCATTTGCAGCGGATTCAATTTTGGAAGCGGCAGATGCTGGAATCAAACTGATCGTCTGCATTACAGAAGGCATTCCGGTTCTGGATATGGTGAAAGTCAAAGCGGCTCTGCGTGCCAGTGGCGCAGTTTTGGTCGGTCCAAATTGTCCGGGTGTGATTACACCGGGGGAGTGCAAAATTGGTATCATGCCGGGCAGTATTCACATGAAAGGCCAAGTGGGAATTGTTTCACGTTCGGGGACTTTAACCTACGAGGCGGTGCATCAAACGACTCTTAATGGTTTGGGGCAAAGCACTTGCGTGGGTATCGGTGGCGACCCTATTCAAGGTATGAACTTTATTGATTGCATTGATCTATTTGAAAAAGATGAACAGACCCGCGGTATTGTGATGGTGGGGGAGATCGGCGGCGGTGCTGAAGAGGATGCGGCGGAATATATCAAAGCCTATGTCACCAAACCCGTTGTTGCTTATATTGCAGGTGTGACGGCACCTTCAGGCAAACGAATGGGCCATGCCGGTGCGATTGTGAGTGGTGGTAAAGGTACAGCCCAAGGTAAAATTTCTGCATTGGAAGCGGCGGGAGTGACGGTGGTGCGTTCACCAGCTGAGATTGGCGCCGCGATGCTTGGTAAATTATCGAACTGATCCATGTTAAAAATAGCAACTGCACAGATTAATCTGCTGGTCGGAGATGTATCGGGCAATGTGGCACGTATTATTGAGACTGCATTACAGGCACGAGATGAGTTGGATGCGGATGCCATACTGTTCCCTGAGCTGGCCTTAACGGGTTACCCGCCTGAAGATCTATTGTTACGTCCAGGTTTAATGCGCCGTGTCGAGCAGGGTATGAAAACCCTGTGTAGTGAAATTACTGGCATTGATTTGATTGTTGGGCATCCCGTCAAGGGTGAGGGCGGCCTTTATAATGCAGCCTCATTGATTCATGACGGAAAAGTAGTTGCAACCTGTCATAAACAAAAATTACCCAATTATGGTGTATTTGATGAGCATCGTTATTTTATCTCGGGCGATGGTTTTTGCATTGCCTCGATTAACGGTGTTTCAGTCGGTATCGCTATCTGTGAAGATCTATGGTTTCCTGAAGTTTCAAAAAAAATGGTGGATGCAGGCGCAAAAATTATTCTGAGCCTGAATGCATCTCCTTTTCATAGCGAAAAATCAGGTGATCGTAAAGCAATGATTGCAGAGCGAGTATCAGAAAACAGAACGCCTGTGATTTATCTCAATTTGGTGGGCGGGCAAGATGAGCTGGTATTTGATGGGCGCTCGTTTGTCATGAATTCTGATGGAGAGATTGTTCAACAAAGCCCGGCTTTTGAAGAGTCTGTTCAGGTGGTGACATGTGAAGTGGGTCGCGAAGGTATTCAATTTCAACCTGCTATAAAACTACCCGAACCGTCAAGCCTGGAAGCTATTTATCAAGCGTTGGTGTTGGGCGTACGAGACTATGTTGAAAAAAATGGTTTTTCTGGTGTACTGATCGGATTGTCGGGAGGCATTGATTCCGCGTTGACGCTAGCAATTGCTGTCGATGCAATAGGCAGTGAACGCGTTGAGGGTGTGATGATGCCCTCCCGTTATAGTGCAGATATGAGCCTTGAGGATGCAAAGGCCGAAGCGGAATCTTTAGGTGTACATTATGATGTGATTCCTATTGAACGCACTTTCAGTGCTTTTCTTGAGAGTCTGGAAGATGTTTTTTCCGGGCTTCCAGCCGATGTGACAGAAGAGAATATTCAAGCGCGTTGTCGTGGCACTTTATTGATGGCCATTTCTAATAAAAAACATAAAATTGTTTTAACAACGGGCAATAAAAGTGAAATGTCCGTGGGTTACTCTACGTTGTATGGCGACATGGCGGGCGGCTTTGCGCCGATCAAGGACGTGCCGAAATGTCTGGTTTATGAATTGGCGCACTACCGAAATACGATTTCACCGGTGATTCCACAACGTGTGATTGATCGTCCCCCATCAGCTGAATTGGCACCCGAGCAAAAAGATGAAGACAGCCTGCCGCCTTACCCGATCCTGGATGCGATCTTGCTGATGTATGTTGAACAGGATCACTGCCTTGAAGATATTGTTGCAGCAGGTTATGAAGAAGAAGTGGTGAAGCGTGTGGTGACTTTGGTGGATCGTAATGAATACAAACGCCGTCAGGCACCGCCCGGTATTCGCATTACACAGCGAGCTTTCGGGCGGGATCGGCGTTATCCAATCACTTCCGGTTATTGAAGCTTTTACCCAGTTGTTTGATGGGCATCATAAATGCGTTCGGTTTTCCATGCTGCATAACGTGCGGCATCAAACTTGGTATTGTAGCTTTTACACAATTCGTACTCTCTCCTGAAATGTAGTGCTGTACGAAAGGTGTGTAAATCCTGGTCAGCTGTGACCGTTTCAACGCGTCCTACTTGAAACTTTTTATTTTTTATTTTGCCTTCATCAATCCAGTGCACCTGATAAACCAGACTTTTTGTGTCGCGACGTTTGTCGTAATGGATTCTTTTGGTGACACCTCGAACTCCAGTGGAGGTATTGTTGGGTAAGGCCGATTTCCCTATGATTCCACCTTGGGTAACGTCCAGTTTTGCAATTTTTTGATCACGCCAGCTTTGGGCGGCTTCGAGTGCTTTGTTTTTGCTGCCCCACAGATTATGGGAAAAGTATCTGCTGTGTTCTTTGCGATTTCTAACGACTCGAACTTGATAGCCCGAAGTGTCTGGCTGTGTAATGTTTTTTTTGTCTTTTAGATTTAATGTCATATTAAATATAGCACCTGCTTTGATTGCTAACGTTATTCTAATGGGGTTGAATGTTCAGCTCAAGTAGTTAAACCAAAAAGGTATCGTTAACAGACTTAAAAGCGTCGAAAGTGTGACTGCTGCGGCATAAAGCGGGGTGTTCAGGGAGTAACGATCACAGAGTACAAGACCTAATACCATGCTGGGCATGGCGGCGACCAGTACTGTGCCGGTGAAGTAATCACCTTGTAAACCGATCCAGCGGCTTAATAACACTGCGATAAGCGGCGTGACAGTTAATTGAATGATTAATGCAGGGGCAAGGGCGGGTAGGTGTTTAGGGTGTAAGGTTGACCACTGCAGACTCATTCCAAGCGAAATAAGCATTAATGGAATGACTGCACCCCCCAGCATTCCAAGCCAGTGATCAAGCCCGTCAGGAATATGAACACCGCTTATATTCAGTGCTATCGCGATGAATGCCGCCCATAACGGGGGGACTTTAAGCAATGAAATGAATATTGATCCATGATCGTCGTGTTGGCCGTATGATCGTGCCACAAGTACACCCACAGTCAGCAATAATGGAGTGCAGGCCAGCAGATCATACTGTAAAGCGATGCTGCTGGCCTCGGAGCCTAGCAGCTCCTGTAATACAGGAAACCCCATATAAGTGGCATTCGGGAATGCAGCTGCGAGTAGCATTGCACCTATGGTTGTTTTTTTTAGTTGTGTTCTATGGAAAATAATCCAGCCTAAAAACAGTGCTGCAATAATACATGTTCCAGCTACTAACGTAATACGTAACGTGTCAAGTCCAATGGGCGCTTTCCATAATACTTGCAAAACCAGAGCAGGTAAAAGCAGTACATATACCAGCCCGGTCAGGGTTCGACGGCTATCATCAGCATCAATTCCCAGTGGTTTAAAAAAACGCCAGGCAATTCCGCAAGCAATCAGAGCCATCATGTGGCTTAAAACAGTAAACATTGATTATTTTATTGTTTTATTGCTATGCTTTTTGGAGGCGAAACGTACGCTGAATAATGTGAATAACCCGAACAACATCCAGAGGCTTAGTGTGCCTGTGCCGCTGTACGCATCGGGGCCGCCGGGTTGTTTCTTTGTGTTGTCATCATCTTTTTGGGTGGCTTCCTTAATTTTTACGGTGGCCACTGTACGGCGAAGTGCCAGTGTGGCACCCCCTTGCGGGCTTTTCAGTTCCACCTGGAAAAGCTCTTCTGATTCATTTTCATCTTCATCTTCCAAAATGGTGATATTGAGTGTTTTCGATGCTTCCCCTGTTCTAAATGCGACTCCAATATTTTCGCGTGGTGTGTAGTCAACATGTGGAGTGGCGGCGTTACTTTCGATATCTTCAAGTGATACTGTGCTTAAACTAACTTGAACAGCTCCTTCGGTACCACTATTTCGTAAAATCTGGATTTCAACGACACCGCTTGTTTCAGCCGTTGAATATGAGGCGACATTGAATGCAAATTCACCGGGGAATTCTGGTTTGGGATCATTATTTATCAGTGTGAGCGTAATGGGTTCGCCTAATGCAGCCGTTTGAGGTGGCTCGGGATTTTCATCTGTTTTTATGAAATTGTCTGGTCCGCCTTCTGACTTTATAGTCAAACCTAATTTTACGGTTTTATCTTCGGACCAAAAAGGGTCGTCGTATACTGAAAAAAGGAGTGTTTTACTACCAGTTTCACCTTGGGCAAAGGTGATGGTTGCCTTCTGGCTTTTGAAGTGTTGTCCTTCAGTCGCAGTGCCACCAATGACGCTGTAACCAATAACAACCTCACTGTCACTGCCCTCAGTTCGGGTGATTGTTAATGTGATATCACTGGTGTCTTCGCTAAAGCCCTCATCAATACTTCCAGTGAGAGTCGAAGCATCAAAAGTGCTGGATGAAACGCCGGTAAAACTGAATGTGCCGGGGGTATAACCTTCAATATCATTATCTTCTATGGTGAGCGTTGCAGTTGCTGTGGTGGTTTGATTGGTGAAAAGTACCGGAAAGTCTGGAATGGTCAGTGACTTGGGGTTGAGCAAATTGATGATTAGTGTTTCATTCTGAGCTTCGAATGTTGAGTTATCAAGAATAGGAATAACGAATGAAGCAGATTTTTCACCCTCTGCAAAATGTAGTGTTCCTGAAATATCCTGATAGTCTTCGCCAGCAACTGCCGTTCCGGCGGTCAAATTGTAATCGATAGTGACTTCACCATTGAAACTATCCTGACGCTCTACAACAATTAGCGCATTATCATTGTTGTTTTCCTTGATGCTTATCTCGGTTTTTGAAAATTGGAACTCTCCTGGGTGACTGTCATCAATGGAGATCACTGCAGTGCAATTGACTCCATTGAGGCTGGCTCCACCTGTAGGGTTCTTCAGGATAAGCTTGATTGTTTCGTCTTTTTCACTGATCGCTTCGGCAAGTGTTTCGATAATAAAGGTTTTTTCTTTTTCACCTTCCAGAAAAGTGAGTGTTCCAGAAGTGTTCACATAGTCCTCATCAGGCGTTGCTGGAATAAGTGTTCCTCGATTATCGTTTCCTTCACAGTTTTTACCATCATCAATGACAGTCTCAAATTCGATGCTGGCTTCACCCTGGGTGCCATTGTCACGTTTGACCTTGATGGTGAGTTCTGAGCCTTCGGTCATCGTATAGTTGCTTTTTTCAAAAGCGAACAAGCCAGCATCAGTATCATCGTCCAGAATTTCAAGAACT
>CAYXVC010000076.1:0-11511 GCA_964468225.1 uncultured Gammaproteobacteria bacterium | reverse complement strand
GCACAAAAAATGGAATGTTCCCGCTGGGATACATTGCATGAACTGATCGGTTCTGCGGATGGTAAAAAGTATCGCAATTTTGCTCAAGGCTTGACCTTTGAAATGATGGTCGGACATGCAAATCGACAGTTGCAAAAAATGACAGATCGCTACCTTTTGATCAGGAGTGATGCGCAGCCGCTGGAGCTTAATGTGGTGGATAATTATCAGGCAGGAGAAATTCGCTCGACCAAAAATTTATCGGGCGGTGAAAGCTTTGTCGTCAGCCTCTCACTGGCGTTGGGTTTGTCCAATATGGCGAGCAAAAATGTCCGTGTTGATTCGCTGTTTCTGGATGAGGGGTTTGGTACGTTAGATGAAGAAGCACTGGATACCGCTTTGGAAACGCTTGCCGGATTGCAGCAAGAAGGCAAACTGATTGGTGTGATCTCTCATGTGACAACCCTTAAAGAGCGAATTAGCACCCGAATAGAAGTTAGTCCTTATTCAGGAGGGAGAAGCGTGATCAGCGGGCCTGGGTGCAATCACGTTCAAAGTTAGGAGCGTTCACGCTCTTGTCCTTTAAGAAAGTTATTGCTATCCTTTAAGTAAATTATTTTCTTAAAGGACGTTGCGTGAATAATAAAGAAAGAGGCGAGAGGATTAGACGGCAGATCGTTAGGGATGTGAGGCACCATCCTACTGATATTTCTAAACATATTTCTAAAATATTTTCTATAACCCCCCAAGCTGTAAATAACCATGTAAAACGATTGGAAAAGGAAACGTGGTTGAAATCAAGCGGTACTGGAAAGGGAAAGCGATACTTCTTGGGAGACCTGAGAGAGCATCGTTCTCTGTTCCCACTCGCAGAAGAGTTTACAGAAGACGGCGTATGGAGAAATCAATACTCATTTGTATTTGATGGTCTACCTGAAAACATTATCGATATATGTCACTACGGTTTTACCGAAATGGTAAACAATGTAATTGATCACTCTGGTGGAAAATATGTTTACATCTACGCCCTAAGGGATAAAGAAAAAATCATAATCTTCATCGTTGATGATGGCGAGGGAATTTTCAAGAAGATAAAGCGAGTGTGTAATTTACATGACGAACGCCAGGCATTATTCGAGCTATCTAAAGGAAAATTAACAACAGATCCAGATAACCATACTGGAGAAGGAATATTTTTTACTTCAAGAGTGTTCGATGAGTTTGAAATTGATTCGAAAGGCGTGAAGTTCAGCCACGATAATCAGTTTGAGTTCGATTACATTATTGAGTCAGAGTTTTCTAAAAGTGAAGCTGGAACGGCGGTATATATGCTTATAAAATTAGACTCAAACCGTGATATCCAAGCAGTGTTTGATGACTATGCAGGGCCAGATGAATTTCAATTTAATAAAACAGTTATTCCTGTTCGACTAGCGCAGTACGAAAACGAAAAGCTTGTATCTCGATCACAGGCCAAAAGGCTTTTGGCCCGGATAGAGAGATTCCAGAATGTGATTTTTGACTTTGATGGGATATCAGCTATCGGACAGGCATTTGCGGATGAAATATTTCGTGTTTACGCTCAAAGCCATCCTGATATTGCTTTGCTGCCAGTAAAAATGGAAGAAAATGTAGAGAAGATGGTTAGTAGAGCTATATCATCAAAGTCTGCAAAATGAATACATTCGCGTCTAGCTGCATTTTCTAGGATAATGACATTTCACAATACCTGAAGGAGGTACAATAATGGGTCTTTTTGATTTTGCAAAAGAACTGGGAAATAAAATATTTGGTGGTGAAGCCGAAGCGGCTGAAAAAATAAAGTCACATATCGAAGAAGAAAACCCCGGTATTAAGGGCATGGAAGTGACGTTTAATGATGGAGTCGTTTCTATTTCAGGGCAAGCTGATAGTCCTGAAGCTCTGGAAAAGGCTGTTTTAATGGCCGGTAATATAAAGGGTGTAGAAAAAGTTGATGCTGCAGGTGTCATCGCACCCGCGCAAACAGCAAAGGTTGAATATTATGTGATTCAGTCAGGGGATACGTTATCAGCCATTGCCAAGCGTTATTATGGCAACGCCATGCAATACCCGCGTATCTTTGAGGCCAACAAGGAAGTGATTAAAGATGTGGATAAAATTTTCATTGGACAGAAGATCCGCATTCCGCTGGATTAACTGTCAAAATTGACGGAGACTGTCCGAGAATGAAAGTCGTAGCGAGGGAAAGCCATTTTGAGTCATATTTTTCGCAAATTTGAGGCGAATAGTTGCTCTATTCACCAAGAATTTACGGAGAATATGGCCAAAATGGATTTTCCGCAGTAGACTTTTCATTCTCGGACAGGCTCCCATATGGGTTCGAATTTGCGTTGAACCCATCGCCCAACTCCTTTTTTATTCCTGTTGCCAGCAATTATTAATTCTATCCTTTACCCAAAAATCGTATGATAGAGAAATTTGAAACAGTCGTGACAGTGGAGATTCAATGGAGCAGTTTGTTGCAAATCAGCGATGGGTAAGTGAAACAGAAGCAGAATTAGGGTTGGGGACGATCGTTGCGGTGGATCATCGAGTCGTCACCGTACTTTTTCGTGCCAGTGATGAACAGCGTTGTTACGCCACCGATAATGCACCGCTCACACGAGTACGTTTTGCAGAAGGTGATACGGTTGAAAGCTGTGAAGGTTGGCTTTTGACGATCACTTCCGTCGAAGAAACTGATCATATTCTCACTTATATCGGGGTGCGAGAGGATGGCCAGCCGTGCCGTCTGCCTGAAGTTGCACTCTCTGATCACATTCAATTCAGTAAGCCCCACGAACGCCTGTTCACCGGACAAATTGATTCCAGCAAACGCTTTAAAATGCGCTATGACACGTTACAACTTCGTGCGAAGCAGGCCGTGTCGGAAGTGCATGGACTATGTGGCGCACGCGCTACGCTGATTCCTCATCAGATTTATATTGCTCATGAGGTCGCAACACGCTATGCACCGCGCGTTTTGCTGGCCGATGAAGTGGGTTTGGGGAAAACGATTGAAGCGGGTCTGATTTTGCATCATCAACTGCAAACAGGTCGCATTAATCGCGTCTTGATTATCGTGCCGGAATCACTCTGCTTTCAGTGGCTGGTTGAGATGTTACGTCGTTTTAATCTCTCATTCAGCCTGTTTGACGAAGAGCGCTGCGAATCATCCGATAGCGATGAAAATCCTTTTATGGGTGAGCAACTGGTGCTGTGCAGCTTGCCTTTTTTACTTGATTCTCCCGAACGCCAAGAGCAGGTTCTGGATGGTGAGTGGGATATGCTGATTGTTGATGAGGCGCATCATCTGGATTGGTCAGAAGAAAAAGCCAGTGATGAATACCTGTTAATTGAGCAGCTTTCACAAGAGATCAAAGCGATTTTGTTATTAACCGCCACGCCAGAGCAGCTGGGTGTGGCCAGTCACTTTGCTCGCTTGCGACTGCTTGATCCGAATCGTTTTTATTCGCTGGAAAAATTCATTAAAGAAGAGGCTGAATACGCACCAGTGGCGGAAGCTGCCGACGCATTGGTGGCTGATAAACCACTGTCCGCCAAAGCAAAAACGGTTTTGCTAGATAAACTGGGGGATATTTATAACGATTCCATTGAATTGCTGTGTGAAAAGAAAACAGAAGATGAGCCACAGCAGCAAGCGCGCCAGCAACTATTAGATGCGTTACTGGATCGTCATGGCACGGGGCGCGTTCTGTTTCGCAATACACGTAAAACCGTATCAGGCTTTCCCGAACGTGTTGTACACGGTTATCCGCTGGATTTGCCAGAAGCCTATCATGACTCGGCGAATGATGAGTCTGTAATGGTTCGGCTTCACCCTGAAATGCTGCATCAATTTAATGTAGTGCCTAAAAAATGGTGGGCATTTGATCCACGCGTTGACTGGTTATGTGAAAAGCTGGAAGAATTTTCAGGTGAGAAAATATTATTGATTTGTGCACAGGCGCAAACGGTATTGGAGCTGGAAGAAGCACTGCGCCACAAAAGTGGTGGGCGTGTCGCGGTATTTCATGAGGGTATGAGCATCGTTCAGCGAGATCGGGCAGGAGCCTATTTTGCGGATATGGAGGAGGGCGCTCAAATTCTTCTGTGTTCTGAAATTGGCAGCGAAGGGCGAAACTTCCAGTTTGCTCATCATCTGGTTCTGTTTGATCTGCCGTTGAATCCTGATCTGCTTGAGCAGCGCATTGGACGGCTTGACCGCATTGGTCAAACGTCCACAATTCAGATTCATGTGCCGTACTTTTCCGATACGGCTCAAGCGGTTTTGTTTGAGTGGTATCATCAGGGTTTAGGTTCATTTACTCACACTTGTCCCGCAGGTCATGCCGTATTTGAGCAGACGCAAGAAATTCTGGTGGATGCTCTGTTGTCTCTGGATGAAGAAAAAACAGAGATCTTGTTGCAGCAAACAGCGCAGATACATCAAACTTTGAACGAAGCACTGCAAAAAGGGCGTGATCATCTACTGGAGCTGAGCGCTTGTCGTCAGGATAAAGCGGGCGAACTGGTGGATGAAATTAACCTGTCTGCCGAATCACTGGCGTTACAAGGCTATATGGAACGCGCGTTTGCCCAGTTCGGCATTGAAACAGAAAACCAGTCCGCGCAATGTTATGTGGCGCGTCATGGTAATCACATGCACATTTCGGGGCTTGCCGGACTGCTCGAAGAAGGGACGACGGTCACCTATCATCGCCAGACGGCACTTTCGCGTGAAGATACTCAATTCCTGACATGGGAGCATCCGATGGTGTTGGATGCCATGGATCATATCGTCAATGGCGAGCGTGGTAATACCGCCATTCTTGTGATTGATGGCAGCGAAGTGGAGGGCAAAAGTTCTCTATTACTCGAAACACTGTTTGTAGTGGAAAGCCCCGCGCCGAAATCACTGCAACTGAACCGTTATCTTCCTCCGGAAACGGTTCGTGTATTGCTAGATCATGTGGGCGCTGACCTTTCAGAAGCATTGGATCATTTCACCATCAATGATCTTAAGCTAAAGAAAAAAGTGGCTAAAACGACCCTGAAACAGATTGTTAAAAGTCAACGAGAGGTGATTCTTGAACGCGTTAAAGATGCTGAAAAGGTTGCAGAGGCTGCGTTGCCCGATATTAAAGCTGCGGCGATCGAGAAAGCAGAGCAATCACTCGGTGCAGAGATTCAGCGTTTGCAGCAACTGCGAGAAGTGAACCCCAATATTCGTGAAGAAGAGATTGATCATTTGAAAGAAAAAATGGTGCATCTGAAGCAGCATATTGAAACCGCCAGTTTGAAATTGGATGCGTTGCGTGTGGTGTTGGTGTCCAGGTAATTATAGTGATATTCAGCGAAAGAGAGTAATCTTGAGCTGGAAAAGAAGGTATTAGATTGATGGATAAATCTATGGAGAAAAATAGTAAAATTATCCTGTTTCAGGATTGTAAAATTCGCAGAGTATGGGTTGAAGATGAATGGTATTTTTCCGTTATTGATATTGTCGGGGCTTTGACTGATTCAGTAAATCCTCGTGATTATTGGTACAAAATGAAACTTCGTGTCAAAACCGAAGGTGGCTTTGAACTGTCGACAGTTTGTCGACAGTTAAAAATGAAAGCTCCTGACGGCAAACAGAGAAAAACGGATTGTGCCAATACTGAAGGTATTTTTCGTATCATCCAATCCATTCCATCACCCAAAGCAGAGCCTTTTAAACGTTGGCTGGCGAAAGTGGGTTATGAACGAATGCAGGAGATAGAAAATCCAGAGCTTGCACAAAAAAGGATGAAAGCTTTGTACGAACAAAAAGGGTACTCCAAAGAATGGATTGATAAACGACTGCGTGGTATGGCAGTTCGCCAGAACTTGACTGATGAATGGAAACAACGGGGTATAGATAATCATCAGGATTATGCCACTTTAACCGCTGAAATATCCAAAGCCACGTTTGGCATGACCCCTGGCGAATACAAAAAACATAAAAATATCCCCACAACATCCAAAGCGAATCTGCGGGACAATATGACCGATTTGGAACTGATTTTTACCATGCTGGGTGAAAAAGTGACTACTGAAATATCAGAGCAAGAAAAACCGGACATCTTTGCTGACAATAAAAAGGTCGCCAAACGTGGCGGCACGGTTGCGGGTAATGCCAGAAAAGATACCGAAAAAGAGCTGGGGAGAACTGTTGTTTCTAAAGGAAATTATTTATCGGATCAATTGTCTGGCAATAAACAAAAAACGCTGGGCGAAAAATGATAGAACGTCATGAGAATTAAATATTATCAGGAGTCATAAATGACAACAACTATTTACCACAATCCACGCTGCACCAAGTCGCGCCTGACACTGCAACTGTTAAAGGATCAAGAGATTGTTCCTGTGGTGGTGGAATATTTAAAAACACCGCCGAGTGCAGAGGTTTTGAAAGAGCTTCTTAAAATGCTAGGCATGACTCCGCGTGACTTGATGCGTAAAAATGAGTCCGTTTATAAAGAAGAAAATTTAGGGCGCGCTGATTTGGATGACAAAACATTGATTGAGTTTATGGTTAATCACCCCATTCTGATTGAGCGACCGATTGTTGTTCACAATGGTAAAGCTGCGATTGGTCGTCCACCTGAATCAGTATTAAAGATTCTTTAAGGAAAAACTATGGCATTAAAGTTTGGTACCAGTGGTGTTCGTGGTTTGGTCACCGAGATGACGGATCGTGAATGTTACCTTTACACGCGTGCGTTTATTAAACACCTGAAATCACTCACGGAGATAAAAGCGCTCTCTATTTCAGGGGATCGCAGAGATAGTTCTGAGCGGATTATGACAGCCGTTGCACAAGCGGTGACAGACGATGGTTTGCAGGTCGATTATTGTGGCTTGATTCCGACCCCAGCACTGGCGTATCACGCGATGCTGGATGGAAAAGCTTCAATTATGGTGACTGGAAGCCATATCCCTGATGACCGAAATGGCATTAAATTTTATATGCCTTGGGGTGAAATTCTCAAGAAAGATGAACAGCAGGTGACGCGCTATCATCCAATGATCGCCAATGAAAATCAGCCTTCCTGTTTTGATGCGTCGGGCATGTTTTCAGAAAGCCCGGTTGAACTGGGCGATGCTAATTCCGTTGCAACTCAGCGTTATGTTGAACGCTACGCATCTCTGTTTCCTAATGATTACTTCAACGGCTTTAAAGTTGTTTTTTACCAGCATTCGACGGTGGGCCGAGAGGTGATTCCTGAAATTTTGGAGAAACTCGGAGCAGAAGTGATTCGTATTGCACCGTCGGATCAATTTGTTCCTGTCGATACGGAAGCCGTATCTGATCCCGAGCAGCTTGCAGCTTGGGTGAAAGAGCATGGTGCGGATCTGCTTGCATCCGCAGACGGTGATTCCGATCGCCCTTTAGTGGTTGATGAGCTCGGCAATGTGATTCGTGGCGATGTGATGGGTATTTTAACAGCTCGTTTTCTGAATGCAGACTCAGTGGCTGCACCGGTGAGTTGTAATAGTGCGCTTGAAAAAAGTGGTTACTTTTCCGAAACCGTGCGAACAAGAATTGGCTCTCCCTTTGTGATTGAAGCGATGTTGTCAGCCATTGAAAAAGGTAAAAAATCTGTGGTGGGTTATGAAGCCAACGGTGGTTTTTTAACGGGCAGTGATATTACGATTGGATCGCACACTTTAACTGCATTGCCTACGCGCGATGCGGTGATTCCTGTTCTGGCTCTGTTGGCTTTGGCCAAGGAGAACGACAGCCCTGTATCGAAATTAATTGATGATTTGCCGAGCCGTTTCACTGCAAGTGGTCTAATAAAAGAGTTTCCGAGTGAAATCGGGCAACGACTTGTGGCTGAAATTAACCATCAAGGTACTGCGTTGATTGAGCGTTACTTTGGTGGGTCATTTGGTCGTGTGAAATCTATAGATAACACCGATGGTGTGCGTATCATTTTTGATAGTGACGACATTATTCATATGCGCCCATCCGGTAACGCGCCTGAATTTCGCTGTTACACCGAATCATCCAGCGAAGCTGAGGCAGAGAAAAACAGTGCGCGTGCTCTGAAGATTATTAATGAAATAATCAGGCCTGATTTTACATAGAAATTCTCTGGACAAGGCTGTTGGTTGACTTGTTTACTTTATTTTAATAGAGTTCTTGCTTGGATTTTAGGTGTCCGATTGGGCTTTCACCCAACGGATTAAACGGGAATTCGGTGCGCTCTGGTTGAACCAGAGGCAATGCCGAAGCTGCCCCCGCAACGGTAAGCGAGTATAAACTCCGATCAATAAGCCACTGTGCCTTGCGGCGCGGGAAGGCGATCAGGGTTGAGCAGTCTGCTCACTCGCAAGCCCGTAGACCGGCCTGAAGTTATTTGACTGTATTGCGGTGGGCGATTACAGCAGGAAAAGTCTTTTCTATTTCCCTGCTCAGCTCCGCATATCAATCTTGTTATAAGCAAAATGAGAGCTGAAGATGGGCGAGCAAGAACGCAATCAACGTCACAATCAACGCATGCAGCGCAAAAAATCGGTAGTCGATGCTGCGGTTGCTCGTGCGGATAAAGACAAAGGCTTGATTCTTGTTAACTCTGGCAACGGCAAGGGCAAGTCCAGTGCCGGTTTTGGTGTGGTGGCGCGTGCTTTGGGTCATGGAATGAAGGTGGCCATCATTCAATTTATCAAAGGCAGCTTAAGCACAGGTGAAGAGCGCTTTTTCCGACGTTTTCCCGATGAAGTTGAATATCATGTGATGGGCGAGGGTTTTACCTGGGATACTCAAAATCGTGAACGTGATATCGCGACTGCGATGACGGCATGGGGAAAAGCAGAACAGTTTTTGAGTGATCCTGATGTTGATGTAGTGCTGTTGGATGAGCTGAATATTGCGTTGAAAATGGATTATATTCCCATGAAGCGCGTTCTCATTGCTTTGCAAAACAAGCCTGAAATGCAGCACGTTATTATTACTGGCCGTGGCGCTCGTGATGAGTTGATTGAAATCGCGGATACAGTAACTGAAATGCGCGAAATCAAACATGCTTACAAAGCAGGTATCCGTGCGCAAAAGGGCATCGAACTGTGAATGCGCTGTCATCACGTTGCCGAGCTTTGCTCATTAGTGCACCTGCCTCAGGGCAAGGAAAAACTACGGTTACGGCCGCATTGGCACGCCACTTTCGTCAGCAGGGAAAAGTGGTTCGAGTCTTCAAAACCGGGCCGGATTTTATTGATCCCATGATTCTTGAACAGGCATCAGGTCATCCCGTGTATCAGCTTGATTTATGGATGGTGGGTGAGGAAGAGTGTCGCCAACGCCTCGTCGAAGCGGCGAACACGGCGGACTTGATCTTGATTGAAGGCGTGATGGGGTTGTTTGACGGCAAACCTTCCAGCGCTGATCTGGCGGAACTGTTCGGTATTCCTGTGCTGGTGGTGATTGACAGCAAAGGCATGGCACAGACTTTTGGTGCCGTGGCGCACGGCCTGAGTAGTTATCGCCCCGGCTTGAAGTTTTCAGGTGTGCTGGCGAATCGTGTTGCGAGTGAGAATCATGCGGATATGTTGGCGATGAGTTTGCCGAAAGACTCAGGCCGGTTTGCCTATATGGCTAAGAATGAAAGCCTGAATCTGCCCAGTCGTCACCTTGGTCTGTTGCAGGCAAATGAAATTTCCGATCTGGATTCACGTCTTGATATGGCCGCTGCCGCACTGCACATTCCGGATTTGGAACAGTTGGCCTCTGAGGTCAATTTTGAAGCATCAGTTAAAACAGAGTTACCACCGTTCTTGAAAGGTGTTCGTATTGGTATCGCCAGAGATGAGGCTTTCAGCTTTATCTATGCGGCCAATTTGGAGTGCCTGACAGAGATGGGAGCCGAGTTGCACTATTTTTCACCCTTGCACGACACCGAGCTGCCTGATATTGATAGTTTGTGGTTTCCGGGCGGTTATCCCGAACTACATGCCAAGCAGTTGGCCGCTAATCAGGCCATGAAAAATGCAATCAGTGCGCATCATTTGGTGGGTAAGCCCATTTTGGCTGAGTGTGGCGGAATGCTCTATCTTAATAAATCACTGCAAACTCTGGATGAACAGTGTTATGCCATGGCAGGTTTGCTGTCTGGTCAAGCGATCATGCAATCGCGACTGGGAGGCTTGGGTATGCAGAGTGCGCCATTGTCAGAGGGCGAGTTGCGTGGCCATACTTTTCATTATTCGCATCTGGAAACAGTGTTGGAACCTGTAGCTCACGGTGTTAAACAGCGCAATGGCCAAGTGGGTGAGGCGATTTATCGTCAGCAGCGTTTAATGGCTAGTTATATACACCTTTATTTTCCATCAAACCCGATGGTTGTGGCACAATTACTCACACCATCGACATTTTTATCAACACAAACTATAAAACAGTAAAAGGAAATAATATCATGCATATCGAGCCGGGCGTTGTAGAAGGCGCAAAAGTAGTACTGGGTTACGGCACAGCCGCAGTTGTAATGGGCGTAGCGGCGAAAGTCACTCTGGATACCATCAAAAAAGATGGTTTTATTTCAATGGCTGTCAGAAGTTTTTTTGCAGCACTTCTGGTTTTTTCGTTCTTTGAAGTATTGCCTAATTACCCGATTGGTGTTTCGGAAGTTCATTTTATTTTAGGCTCAACACTCTTTTTGATCTTCGGTGCAGCGCCCGCAGCGATTGGTCTGGCGGCAGGTTTGTTGATTCAGGGGATGTTTCTTGCGCCTTTCGATTTACCGCAATATGGCATGAACATTACAACGCTTCTCGCGCCACTTTTTGTGATGAGCATTTTGGCGAAAAAGATTATTCCTGATCATGTCGCTTATAAAGATATTAAATATTCTCAAGCATTGAAATTGTCGGTCACTTATCAAGCTGGAATCGTCTCTTGGGTTGCTTTATGGGCATTTTTTGGTCAAGGGTTTGGCAGTGAAAATTTGATGCAAGTATTTACTTTTGGTGTGGCTTACATGGGTGTGGTTCTTTTAGAGCCTGTGCTGGATTTAGCAGTATTGGCCGGTGCAAAAACATTGCACAAACTGAAAGGCAGTTTATTGGTTGACAAACGATTGTATGCGGCTAAAGCATAGTTTTTTATAGTTGTTGGTACAGGTGCGCAGAGTATGAGAAAAGTCTGGTTTGTGGGCGCAGGCCCGGGTGATCCTGACCTGATTACTGTCAAAGGTCGCAATCTGATTGAACAGGCTGATGCGATTCTGTTCGCGGGTTCACTGGTGTCAAAAACGGCCATGCGCTGGGCTAAATCCGAGTGTGATATTCAGGATTCAAAAGGCATGGATCTGGAACAGATTGTTGCATGGTTGATTAAAAAGGCACAAACAGGTCAAACCATCATCCGCTTGCAGACCGGTGACCCCGGCCTTTACGGTGCGTTGATCGAAATGGTGCAACCGTTGGATGAGCAAGGCATTGATGTGGGTGTCGTGCCGGGCGTTTCATCGGCAATGGCTTCGGCCG
>CAYXVC010000075.1:1165-11514 GCA_964468225.1 uncultured Gammaproteobacteria bacterium | reverse complement strand
TAACGCTAGATACCGAACTCTACAGCCGAATCACAGGCATAGCAGAAGACCGCCGTACCTTTTTTAAAATCGGTGGCACTTCCGATTCCACTAATACCCGCCCTACCAACCTGTGGTTTGGCGTGAATCACCGTTTTTCAAATGACAATAAAACCCCCGCACTGCTCGGCTTTGCCGAATTGGCCGTGGCAGAAAATGTCGCTTTTGAAGGGGAAGAGATTGTATTTGGAAAGTCACTGCTGCTGGGTATGACGACATACCGCGCCATAGACCCCATTGTGCTGTCACTCACCACTGGCTACAACTACAGCGAACAGCGTGATGTTGGAGATGATCTGGAAAAACCCGGAGCCTTTTTCTTTATCAGCCCCAGCGTAGGTTTTGCAGTCAATAATCTAGTGACGTTAACCACAGGCTTTCGCTGGCAAGTGCGCCAACGCGATGAATTCAATGGTGACAGTTGGGGCATACGCACCACAAACACGAATATGGATTTTAGTCTGGGCTATGCGTGGAGCAAAAAACTGACGTTTCAGGTCACTTCGCGCTTTGATGTGAGTGGCGAACCGAGCGCCAGCACCAGTATTAATATGATTTACAAACTGAGTCAGAAATATCTGTAGATGCAAGATATTGAAGATTCAGAGACAACTCTTATTACTAAAAAGGGTTGGAAGAATTTCCGAGAGTGGATTACAGCCACCCTCGGAAAAAAGCGCCTCAATTAAGAGGCATTTCGCAAACCAGCGCGTGAAGAAAGCGCGCTGACATTGGAGAGTATATAACATGAAGATGAAAAAACTAAGTTTAGCCCTGATTGCTGCGGGTTTTATGAGTTCACAAGTGGCTATGGCGGGTGGTGATTTTGCCACCACCGAAAGCCAGAAAGGACTTTCTTTTGCGTTTGAAAACAGCGCTACCATGAACTATGAGACTTTGTCACATACAGAAATGGTGGAGACTGAGGGAGAATGGATTTGGCTTCCTTACTTGGCACTAAGTGCTCTAGGTGGCCTTTTTATCTATGGAGTTTCAACCGATGAAAATGAACGGACTGTAGGTGGTGCGGTGACTGCAGCAGCTACATCTGGAGTTATGGGTGTAACTGGATATGCGGTAAAAGGTGCAGTAGGAGTGGGTGCTGCAATAGGAGCAGGGGGGGTTACTGGTTACACAACTAATAATGTTGTGAATGATTATATTCCACCTGAGGATCGGAATGGAAATAATACCAACTTTAGTTATGAGCCTCCAGGAAATGCTAACTATGGGCCTGGTAGAACTGGTGGTGGTTTCTAACATCATTTTTCAAAAGTAATTATTAAGGCAAGAGCTGATCAATAAGTAATTATTGATCAGCTTTTAATCTTAGGTTGGTATAACATGAAAATAAGGTTAAATAGCAATCAATTTAAGTTGCTGGGTATAGTGTTTAATGTTTCTTTGTTTAGTGGTGCTATTGGGTTATCTGAGGGATATCCGGGAATGATTGATGAGCCTTTTTTTTGGCCTGCTCTTATGATGATAGGTTTTTGTTTTTTATTGATACTCTACCTTCTTAAAAAAATGAAAATAATAATAGTCGAAGACAAACCCCGCGAATTGAAAAATAACAATGAACATTAAAAAAATAATTCTGTTGATCTTTATGGGATTGGCAATAAATTCTGCCAACTCGGCTGAAGCGCGTAGATTGGGGTGGTTTCTAGCCCTAATTTATAAGGAAAAGACAACCAATAGTGAGCTGTTGGTTGTCTTTTAATTTCAGGTTTAATATGGCATTAAAACTAAGTAAGCATCAATACAATCTGCTGCATATGATTATTAAATCAGCTGTTCTTGGAAGTTTAGTTGGTTTGTTGATTGGTGGTTCTTCACTAATATCATTTGAAGATGGTCTGCTTGTTATAGGTTTAAAGGTCTTTGGAATAGTTTGTTTTATGGAGTTTATATTCTACCTTCTGCGAAAAATAATAATAGTAGAAGACAAACCTCGTGAATTGAAAAATAACAATGAACATTAAAAAGATAATTCTGTTGGTCTTTATGGGATTGGCAATAAATTCTGCCAACTCGGCTGAAGTGATGCTTACCGATAATGCCTATGGTGTGCAAGTCTCAGTCAAAAGCTGGAAAGCGTTGCGCGATGAGCACATCGTCAAACAGGATCTGGATTACTCTTGCGGCGCGGCTTCGGCGGCGACGATTATGAATAGTTTTTATGGCTTGAATGTGACTGAAAAAGAGCTGCTCGACTTTATGAAGCATGAAGGGCATGACGATGGTGCTGCCTCATTTCAGGACTTGTCCGATGTGGTAGCTGAATATGGCATGAAAGGCATGGGCATGGCGCTCGGTTTTGAAGAGCTGAAAAAGCTTAAAGTGCCCGCGATCGCCTACATGAAATATCGTGAGAACGACCACTTTTCAGTGATCCGCGGAGTCAGCGAAGATGGCACAGTGCTACTGGGCGACCCTTCGTGGGGCAATCGCAAGTTTACAAAACACCAGTTTTTATCCATGTGGGAAACACGGAATGACGACGAGTTCAAGGGAAAAATTCTGCTGATTCTGCCCGATGGAGTGGATACCGATGCCATCCGGCGTGAATTCTTCGGATTGCCAAATCAATCCAATTTAGCCGTTGAGCTGCTGACCACCAGCCGAATATAGTCCAAATTTTATAACAAAAAATAACAACAACCATTAAGGAGTTATCTATCATGTCGAAATGTCTGTTTGCAGGTGCTTTTATGAGTGCCGTATTAATCAGTGGGTGCGCACAAACCCCATCGTCTCATTCCCATGCTTCTTCAAAGACGGAAATGCATCATGCCCTTGATGCGAAAGAGATTACCGGATCAAAAAGCCAAGAAGAGATCATTGATGAAGTGATGTACGAATCGGGCCTGGATGAAATGATCGAACAGATGCCGACACTGATCTCATCCATGAACGCCAATCAGCCTCCACCACCCATGGTAAAGACCGAGGAGTATGAAAAGTTCAAAGAGAACATTGTTCAGGTGTTTGAACCGGTAAAAACACGCAAGGTATTCAGGAGTTATCTTGAAGAGCATTATGATGCCAAGCGGTTCCCTGAATTTTTGGCTCTGCTTAAAACACCACTGGCACAGGAAATGACCGCTTTGGAGCTGGCTGCTTCAACCCCCGAATCCCATCAGGAGATGATGCAGACAGGGGATGCACTCATGCGTGAAGCGTCCCCACGCCGGCTTGATTTGATACGTCAATTTGATGAAGTCACAGGGAGCACAGAGATAATGGTTGATATGCAGATGATTATGGCCGGAATGGTTCAGCGTAATATGAATAAAATCATGCCGCGTGAGCATCGTATGACGGAAGCACAACTGGATCAGATGCTGGAGCAGGGACGAATAAGCTCGATGCTTCCGGCGCGACAATTTATGCAGTTGAACATGGTTTATACCTACCGGACTCTGGATGACAGGAAACTCAAGGATTATATTGATCTGCATCAATCAGAGATTGGCCTTTGGGGAACCGAGCTGGCTAAAAACTCTATGTTAAAGTGGGCGGAAAGTGCCAGTGCAGAGATGGCGGAGCTGATGGAGAAAATGTTTGTTGAAACCCATTCCGGTTAAAAACTGTTTATGAAAAAAAGAGCGACAGGGTATATGTATCCTGATCCTGGAGTAGCAGGTTCCTTGTCAGTCCGTTAAAAATAACAGAGAGACCATTTGATAGATGTTGATACGTCTGGTTGCCGGAGCGTTTGTTGCCACCGTTTTCATGGGCGGGTGTGCACAAAATGAACGTTTGTTATCGCACCCTCAACAAGCGGGAGCGAGCTATGTGCCTGATGCCAAAGAAATCACCCGAACGTATAGCCGACAAGAGATTATTGATCAAATCATGATTGAATCGGGCGTCGACGAAGTGATCGAAAAAGATGCAGCAAGGGTTTCTCTGGGGGCATACCGGGCACCGCCAGCCATGGTGAACAGGGAAGGCTACGAAAAATTACAGGCCAGTATCATTCAGATTTATAACCCGGATACCGTTCGGACGGCGTTCAAAGGTTATCTTGATGAACATTATGATACGAAACGATTTTCCGGGTTTTTGGCTTTGCTGAAAACGCCGCTGTCACAAGAGATGACCGCTTTGAATTTGGCTGCTCAGGCACCAAAAGCCCGGAAAGAGATGTGGCGAACAGGTGATGTGATGATGCGTGAAGCCTCACCGCAACGGCTTGATCTGATACGCCAGATTGATGAAGCCGCAGGTTTTACAGAGAGCAGGATTGAGGCAGTAATGGTGAAAGAGGGAGTGATCCGGCGCAGCATGAACAAAGTGATGCCTGAGAAATATCGCATGACAGAGGCCGAACTGGAGACCGTGCTGGATCAGGAGCGCATGAAATCCATGCTTCCTGTCCGGCAATTTATACAGCTGTATCTGCTTTATGCCTATCGCTCTGTAGAAGATGAGATGCTGGAAAATTTTCTTGAGATGCATCAATCAGAAACGGCGCGTTGGGGAAGGGCGCTGGAGAAAGGGGCATGGATAAAGGTCTCTGAAAGTATCGGAAAAAATATGGCTGAAGTGATGAAAAAAGCGTTTGTTGAGACGAATCAGTGACGTTTTGTTTGATTACAGCTTCATTCCCACCGTGATATTCATATGAAAAATCAGACAGTACGATCGCTCATAACACTCTCGTACTACAAAAGTCGTTATGATTACCTATTCTGTTGTTCGACTATTATAGGTCGCTTTATTACCAACAATATCTTTCCAGGGTTGGCGGAGCCATTCTGTACCCATATTGTTGTCCGTTATTTTGGTGTAATTCTTTGTGTTTTGCAGTAAAACATCTTTTGTTTCCAATGCGAATTGATAGTCATAACAATAATTTTTTGATAAATAAAGAGTTCCCTGAGCATCTCCTGGTGCTTTTTGCTCCGGAAGTGCGAGGATCGTCTCAAGTTTGGCCAAGTGAGTTTCATTATTCAGATCAAATACTGGCTTACCATCAATTTTGTAATTTTCCAGAGTATCTCTCCAACGCTCTGTATTAAATTGAATCGGTTCGTTACTACCAATAACCATTGAAAGAAAGCGTAATGCATGAGGGAATGTTTCGACTGCTGTTTTATATACTTCAGGAGCGCAGGTACCGTTATACATTACGATTCCACCAGGCTTTATATGAGATATTTCAAGCTCAATAAACTCCTGAGATAATAAATTACTGGCGTATGCGCGCCAGTTAAGAGTCGTGTTAGTTATGATGACATCAAAGATTTGATCTGGATTTGCGTTCAACCAGCGTCGACCGTCATCAATAATAATCTCGACTTTGGGATTGTTTAACAGTGAAGAAACTACTGGATTGTCCTGGATTATTTTTAAATAACCCCCATTAATATCAACAATCATTAGTTTTTCAACCGCTGGATTATTGGCAACCACCTGCGCCCAGGCACCGGAAGCCAGACCGATCATGAGTACCTTGCGTGGAGAGTCATGAACAGCAAACAGTGAATAGGCACGAACAATGCCATTTTTGTCATCTACAAGGTCAGTGCTAAAAACACCATCATAAACACCCCCACCCCAGACGGATCCATTTTCTTGAACGGTAATTACGCCGCTCTTGTTTTCAATGATCTGAGTAAAGGCTTGGCCATTATACCCTTGTTTAAGCTGCAGTCGTTCGTAAACATGGTTGAACAGAGTTGGTTTCAATACGACAAACAGAAGTGCAACAACGACCGTTGCAGCAATTCCATAATTTCTGGAGCCAGAGTCCCTGTTAGAAACGAATAATATAAATGCCAATAAAAGACCCAGCAAAGCCAGAAAGGTATTTACATTACTAATAGATAAATTATCCAGAAGGATAAATCCCGTAACCATGCTCCCGGCAGCAGCGCCCACAATATTCGCCATATACAAATAGCTTAATTTTGAACCTGCATGGCTGTCTGCGGGAACGCTATAGTGGGCGACCAATGGCAAAACTGCTCCGAGCATTGCAGAACTTAATGCTACGAATACAAAAAAAACAACAGAAGCAGACACACCATTAGTAATGACTTGGGTCAATACAGGAATGGTGCTAAATCCTACCAGATTCGCACAAAATATAAACCAAGCTAAAGTTTGCAGATGCTTTTTAGGGAACTTAATGACGCCACTGCTACAAAATTTTCTAGCAACATAAGATCCTATTGCGATCCCAGACAAAAAGAATCCAAGAAATATCGGGAATGCCAATGCCCAGCCTGCCGAGGTAAACATGATCACGCGAAGCCATAAAATTTCATACGAAAGGGCGATGAAACCTACAAAGCCAGCAAGCATTAAACCTACGCGAAAGTCGATGATGGTGGTATGAGGTTCGGATGGCCTGGCTTCATTTAAAGTATTATTTTTTGTTTCAATTTTCCCTCTATTAACGAGCCACAACAAAAGCGCACCCGCTCCAACGACGAGGTTTAATGCAACCGCTATATTTACAACACCTGATTTACCAAAGCTTGCAAACAACCAGATTGCAGCAAGAAAACAGGCCGCAGCAGAACCTAATGTGTTTACAAAATATAAAATGCCTACGGAACGGCCAACATTACTTACTTTGTTGACCAGATATGTAGTGAGAATTGGTAGTGTTGCACCCATTAAGAGCGTTGGAATGAGCACGAGAAGGAAGGCGATAAAGAAAACGGTAAAAGTTGAGCTTCCTGCGGTTACTGCGCCAACGTAATCAAATAAGGAGATAGAGAATATTCCAAAAGTTGCAATTCCAAACTCCATAAAAGCAAATGCAAGTAGTGGGTTGATTCGAGCATATTTGGAGATACGCCCGCCCAACAGGCTTCCAATTCCCAAACCCAGCATAAAAGCAGTCACTACGACAGTTACTGACTCAATATTTGTGCCAAAAAATGTAAATAGAGAGCGTTGCCAAACGAGTTGATAAATGAGCGCAGGGAATCCTGCCAGGAAAAATGTCAAATAGATCCAGACCACTGCAATTCCTTATTTTTCAAAATATTAAATTTTGCTGAGTATATACCTAATGACCTGAAACAGTCTCTTACTGTTTCAGGCATACGTTCTTCTGTGCAATTTGATAACGATAAATGGCTCCACAGACTGCTTTGAGAATGTTTTTTGACGTTAAAAGTGATCATCGAAGTGCAGGTATTGTACAATGGAATTTAACTCAATTTGGACTGGTCAAAACATAATGTCTAAGTAGGAGGTGGATCATGTCAGAAAAAGAGTCTATTCAATATCACCATTGGCAACGTGTTGATGATGACGATGGCATCGTCTGGTTAAGTCTGGATAAGGCGAACACGACAACCAATGTATTAAGTTATGAAGTTCTGGATGAGTTTGAAAGGTTGCTGAAGCAGTTTCAAACAGAAAAACCTCGTGGTTTGATCATTCAGTCAAAAAAAGAAAATGGTTTTATTGCGGGAGCCGATGTCAATGCGTTCAAAGAACTCAAGACTTATGATGAAGCGTTAGAGCTGATTCGCCATGGACAAGCAGTATTTAACCGTTTGGAAAGGTTGAAAATTCCGACCTTGGCTCTGATTCATGGTTTTTGTCTGGGAGGTGGTCTGGAATTGGTATTAGCCTGTGATTATCGCATTGCCGATGAAAACCCAAAAACAAAACTGGGTCTGCCCGAAGTTCTTTTGGGAATCCATCCGGGGTTTGGTGGTTCAGTGCGTTTGACTCATCTGGTAGGTGCACCTGCGGCGATGAACATGATGTTGAGCGGCCGGGCTGTTCGTGCTCGCGCTGCAAAAAGAATGGGGCTGGTCGATGCCGCTGTGCCACAACGCCAGCTACAGCGAGCAGCGCGTCAACTCATCATGCAGCAACCCGCTGTCGGCAAAGCGAGCGGTTGGAAAATGTTGACAAATTATACGCCCATACGACAAATACTGGCTTCGGTATTGCGTCGCCAAGTCGCAAAACGTGCTCGGCCAGAGCATTATCCAGCGCCCTATGCATTGATTGATTTATGGGAGACATATGGCGGTGATAAAAAGCTGATGATGCGTGAAGAGGCGGCTTCAGTAGCGCGTCTGATTATTGGTGATACTGCACAAAATCTGGTACGTGTTTTTTTCTTGCAAGAGCAACTGAAATCACAAGGTAAAAAATCACTGTTTACTCCTGAATATATTCATATTATTGGTGGCGGTATGATGGGCGGGGATATTGCCGCGTGGTGTGCGCTTTGCGGCTTGCATGTCACGATACAGGATCGGCAACACGAATCATTGGCGCGTGTGATGCAACGAGCGCACCGTCTATTCAAAAAGCGCCTGAAACAACCCCGTTTAATCACCGAAGCACTGGAGCGACTCCGACCTGACAAAGAAGGGCTTGGTTTATCTCGCGCTGATGTTGTGATCGAAGCGATCTTTGAAGATGTTGATGCAAAGCAGTCACTGTTTCGTGAAATCGAGCCGCAGTTAAAAGCGGGTGCTTTGCTGGCGACCAATACTTCCAGCATTCCACTGGAAGTGCTGGGTGAGGCGTTGAAAAAACCGGAACGACTAGTCGGATTACATTTTTTCAACCCTGTGGCCAAAATGCAATTGGTTGAAATCGTCAGTGGAGAATCGACCGATCAGGAGGCCGTACAACAAGCGGCAGCATTGACTCGCCATATCAACCGTTTGCCACTGCCCGTAAAAAGCTCCCCCGGATTTTTGGTGAACCGTGTATTAATGCCTTACCTGCTGGAGGCAGTGACTTTGGAATCCGAAGGGTTTGCTCCGGAAGTGATCGACGAAGCAGCGCTTGATTTTGGAATGCCGATGGGGCCTGTCGAGCTGGCGGATACGGTGGGACTGGATATCTGTTATTCAGTGGCAGGAATACTGTCAAAGCAACTACAGCTGGAAGTTCCGAATCGGTTGGCTGAATTAGTAAAATCCGGCCACCTTGGCCGAAAAACAGGGCAAGGGTTTTATCAATATAAAAAAGGAAAAATTCAGAAAAAACGCTTCAAAGCGAATGCCGCCGCCATTAAGGATCTACAAAACCGATTAATAAAATGTCTGATTGATGAAGCCAATGCCTGCTTGGAAGAAGGTATTGTCAGTGATGCGGATCAACTTGATGCTGGGATTATTTTCGGTACAGGGTTTGCGCCATTCCGTGGTGGGCCGATGTTTTATTCTCGATCATGAATAAGACATATTTTTGACGCATTACGGTGCGTCGAAAGGAATTTTCTGTGCAAAAATGACTCTAATTTCGGCCATGTTTTTGTTGATTTATTTTTAACTTATTGAAAAATAACAATTAAAAAGTTCTGGCGTGTTTTTTGCTTTTCCCTTGAGTGTTGATTTTAATGAACAGGGAATAAAATGAAAAAAACACTCAATACAGTATTGTCCAAAGCGCTGGTTGGCAGTGCAGTAATGGGGCTGACAACAGCGGGTTATATGCAGTCGGTGCAAGCCGACTCTTTTGCTGATGCGATGAGCTCTGGAAAAGCGACCGTTGATTTTCGTTTACGCTATGAGAATGTTGACCAAGCTGGAAAGAGTGACAAAGCCAGTGCGGCAACACTACGTTCCCGTTTATCCTATAAAACAGGTGATTTTCAGGGTTTTAGCCTTTTTATGCAGGGAGAGCATGTAAAAGCATTGGTGGAAAATTACAACAGTAAAACGAATGGAAAGGATAATTATCCTGTTGTTGCTGATCCGGAAACAAGTGAAGTGAATCAAAGCTATATTGCTTATAACGTGACTGGAACCACGGTTAAACTGGGTCGGCAAGAAGTGATTCTGGATAATGCCCGTTTTGTGGGTAACGTAGGCTGGCGCCAAAATGCACAATCCTTCGATGCATTGACCGTCGTGAATACTTCTTTGGCAGATACAACGATCATCTATGGCTATGTTAATAATGTAAATACAATTACTGGCGGTGATATTGATACAAAAACCCATTTATTTAATGCAACATACTCAGGATTACCTATAGGTAAAGTCACGGGCTATGGTTATTTTCTTGATTTAATTGATAAACCTAATACTTCTAACTCAACTTTAGGTATGCGCTTTATAGGTGATACTGAGGTTGCAGAAGGTACCAAACTTCTTTATACAGCCGAGTTTGCATCTCAAAGTGCTTATAAAGATGGTGCCAGTACTATTGATGCAGATTACTTTTTGGGTGAGTTCGGTGTCAATACGTCGGGTATCACTGCAAAATTAGCTTATGAAGTGTTGGGTGGTAATGGAACCTATGCATTTGGTACACCATTGGCAACAAAACATGCCATGAATGGTTGGGCCGATATGTTTTTA
>CAYXVC010000075.1:0-1065 GCA_964468225.1 uncultured Gammaproteobacteria bacterium | reverse complement strand
GTTTCCGGTTTTATAGAGAGTTGCGCAGCAAGCATCTGTTTGGATGTTATGAGATGAATTTCATCACTATTTTCGTGGATGTTCAGCAATAAATAATTAATCACTCTATCAGTGGCAGTTTGCAATGTTAATCGGTCGATTTCGTTAATATGTTTGTGCAGGCGTTGGCTCATATTGGTCATGAGGTGGAAACACGTTTCTACAGAGTGTCTTAAAATATCTTTGAAATCATGATTTGAAAAGCACCATACTTCACCACTCTCTATAAATTCTGCACTGACATGAAAGTGGTTAGGTTTGCCAGCAAACATGATGGCTTCTGCGAATGTTTGCCCTGGCCTTGCCACTTCGATCACTTTTTCTTCTCCCGCTGGAGAGAGACGATAGATTTTGATTAAACCTGTTCTTAACCAGAAAAAATAATTTGCATCTTCACCTTGGGAAAATAGCCGCTCACCGTTTTTCATTACCTTGATCTGGGTATTTTTCAGGGCTTGTTTTAGTTGCTGTTCATCCAGCCCTGCGAATAAAGATGCCTTATAGAGCTGTTCTATATCTACTTTATTCCATTTCACATTAAATACCTTTGAATAGATGCCAGAGTTTATTGCAATTCATACTTGATCTAGGTCAAGGAGAAAAAGCTGGTCATGCAGTTAAATGTTGATACAACACAATAATACACAAAAGGAGAAGGATATGAGTGAACGTTTCACCAAGTCCATGGCTCGCAACATTTTCATTGGTGGTGGGCTGTTTTCATTTCTGCTGTTCATCGGATTGACTGTTGACACCATGGAACGATTACCTGAGCGCGATAATCGTCACAACATCACCCCTGAAGTTGTTTTGGGTAAAAAAGTATGGGAAGACAATAACTGTGTCGGCTGCCATACCATATTGGGTGAGGGGGCTTACTTTGCGCCTGAGCTGGGAAATGTCTATAAGCGTCTGGGGCATAGCACTGAGGCAATAAAAATGGTGATCAAGAGTCGTCCGGCTGAAGGTGTGCCGGGCCGTCGCAGTATGCCGCAATTTAATCTGACTGAGGAAGAGTTAGAGGGG
>CAYXVC010000074.1:0-11795 GCA_964468225.1 uncultured Gammaproteobacteria bacterium | reverse complement strand
TCGAGATCGAAGGTGAAGCGGGCTTTCGCAAACGTGAATCAGCGATCATTAGTGAACTTACAGAGCGCGAAGGCATTGTTCTTGCGACAGGTGGTGGCGCTATTTTAGACTCGGAAAATCGTTCCTTGCTTTCTGCACGTGGTTTTGTGGTTTATTTAAGTGCGCCCATTGAGCAATTATTGAAACGAACCGCTCATGACTCCAATCGGCCACTACTGCAAACTAATGATCCGAAAAAACAGCTGGAACAACTCATGGTGGAGCGTGAACCATTGTATCAATCTACGGCTGATTTAGTGATACATAGCGATCAGGGCTCGCCCCACAAAGTGGTTAAGCAGATCATTCAACAGATGGATGAAACCCGTAATCCACTCCATCCGCAGGCTGATTGAATGGAAACACTTAACGTCGAACTCAAAGAGCGCAGCTACCCCATTTTTATTGGTACGGGTATTTTAGGACAAGCTGAACTTATACGACCTTACATTCATGGCCGCCAAGTCATGATTGTCACCAATGAAACCATTGCCCCGCTTTATTTAGAGTCATGCAAAGCAGCACTTAGTGACTTTCAAGTTGAAACCGTCATTTTGCCTGATGGAGAACAGTATAAAAATCTGGAAACTTTAAATACCATTTTTGATGCACTGTTAACACACCGATTTAATCGCCATGCCACCTTAATTGCACTTGGCGGCGGTGTGATTGGTGATATCACAGGCTTTGCCGCCTCAGCTTATCAACGTGGCATTCCATTCATTCAGATTCCAACCACTCTGCTCGCACAAGTTGATTCGTCCGTCGGTGGAAAAACAGCCGTGAACCACCCACTTGGAAAAAATATGATTGGTGCTTTTTACCAGCCCCAATGCGTGATTGCAGATACCAATACACTCGATACACTGGAAGATCGACAACTCAAGTCAGGCATCGCAGAAGTGATTAAATATGGCCTGATCAATGACCCGGAGTTTTTCAGTTGGCTCGAAACCAATATGGAAAAACTGCTTCAACGGGATCATGGCACGCTCACTTATGCTATCAAACGCTCCTGCCAGGACAAAGCCGATATCGTCGCAATGGATGAGACAGAGCAGGGCGTACGCGCACTACTTAACCTCGGCCACACCTTTGGCCACGCGATAGAAACTGGCATGGGATATGGCGAATGGTTACACGGTGAAGGCGTTGCAACCGGCATCTGCATGGCCGCTCACCTCTCCGCATTGAGTGATGACTTGACTCAAAAAGATGTCGAACGTATTCAACAGCTCATAGAAAAAGCACAACTGCCCACAGAATCCCCCCCAAATCTTTCCAGTAGTGAAATGCTCTCTTTAATGTCTGTCGATAAAAAGAATATCGATGATGGTATTCGACTGATTTTACTCAAAGCGATTGGCCAAGCCGTGCTCAGCAGTGATTATCGTACGGATGATCTGCAAGCAACGCTGGATCATTACTGTCAAAACTGATGAACGGCTTACCACTCGCTTCCTATGCCTCCTGTCCAACACGTTCTCGCGGACGCAATCATTCAGAACCCGCGCCCGGTTATCGCACAGAATATCAACGCGACCGTGACCGCATCGTTCATTCAGCAGCGTTTCGACGTTTGGAATACAAAACTCAGGTCTTTGTTAACCACGAAGGTGATCTCTACCGCACACGGCTGACGCATTCGATTGAAGTTGCACAGATTGGTCGCTCCATCGCGCGCGCACTCAAACTCAATGAAGACCTTGTTGAAGCCATTGCCCTCGCTCATGATTTAGGCCATACCCCTTTTGGTCACGCCGGACAAGAAGCGCTGAATCAATGCATGGCAGACTATGGCGGCTTTGAACATAATCTGCAATCACTGCGTGTTGTTGATGAGCTGGAAGAGAAATATGCTGAATTTTCAGGCCTCAACCTGACCTATGAGACCCGTGAAGGCATTTTAAAACATTGCTCGAAAGAAAATGCCGAACAGTTAGGAGCCATTGGACTGCGTTTTCTGAATAAAGAACAAGCCAGCCTCGAAGCGCAGCTCACAGATCTTGCTGATGCGATTACTTACAATAATCATGATGTAGACGATGGTTTACGTGCCGGTCTCATTACGATTGAGCAATTGAAGGAAGTCCCTTTTTTTAGTGAACAGTATTCGATTGTCAAAAGCAGCTACCCCGATTTACCAAAGCGTCGTACCATTCACGAAACAGTACGAAGAATGATTAACCGCCAGGTCACTGACCTGATTACGACCAGCACCGCCTTGATTCATTCGGCCAATCCCGAAACAGTTGATGACGTTCGCGCTCAAAGCCATGCATTAATAAAATTTGGGGGTGAAATGGCCGAGCAGCACCATGCTTTAAAACAGTTTCTACGCCAATACCTCTATCAACACCACCAAGTCTACCGTGAAACCATCAAAGCACAACAGATCATTCGCGCACTGTTTAAAACATTTATGGAACACCCACGCCTGCTACCCCAAGAGCATTACAATACACTTGATAAAAATCAGAAACGCCTGGGAAAAACAGGCCGCGCCCGTACCATTGCAGACTATATTGCAGGCATGACTGATCGTTTTGCCATCACTGAATTCAACAAACTTTTTCCATGAACAACAAGTCTAACAAGGAAACACCATGAGCAAATCGCACACTCTGTTTCAACAAGCACAGAAACATATTCCGGGTGGGGTCAACTCACCCGTTCGCGCATTTAAAGGAGTCGGCGGTGATCCGATTTTTTTCAAACGTGGCGAAGGGGCATACCTTTTTGATGAAGATGACGAGCGCTACATCGACTATGTTGCGTCATGGGGCCCCATGATTGCAGGGCACTCCAACCCCAAAGTCATCGAAGCCGTACAAAAGAGCATGAAAAACGGCCTCGGCTTTGGCGCACCCACCGCCATTGAAACCACAATGGCAGATAAAGTATGCGAGTTAGTGCCCTCAATTGAATTAGTCCGCATGGTCAACTCAGGCACAGAAGCCACCATGAGTGCCATTCGTTTGGCTCGTGGCTTCACAGGCCGCGACAAGATCATAAAATTCGAAGGCTGCTACCACGGCCACTCTGACTCATTATTGGTGAAAGCAGGCTCAGGAGCGCTCACACTAGGCGTTCCCACGTCACCCGGTGTTCCCGTTGCACTGGCAGAGCATACGATTACTCTGGACTATAATAATATCGAACAGGTCAAAGAGACCTTCGCCCACCTTGGTAATCAAATTGCAGGAATCATTGTTGAACCTGTTGCTGGCAACATGAACTGCATTCCACCTGTTCCGGGCTTTCTGGAAGGCTTGCGTGAAATCTGTGACCAATACGAATCCGTATTAATTTTTGATGAAGTGATGACCGGTTTTCGCGTATCACTAGGCGGAGCTCAACAGCATTATAACGTGACACCGGATCTGACAACCTTAGGTAAAGTGATCGGTGGTGGACTGCCCGTCGGCGCATTTGGTGGTAAAAAAGAGATCATGCAACAGATCGCACCTTTAGGGCCGATTTATCAGGCAGGAACACTTTCCGGCAATCCACTCGCCATGGCCGCAGGCTTGGCCACACTTTCTCAAATTGAGTCAGCCGGATTTTTTGATGAACTTTCAACCAAGGCTGAACGGCTTGCAAGCGGCATTGTAGAACGTGCTAAAGCAGCCGCTATTCCCATGACCTACAATCAGGTCGGCGGCATGTTTGGCCTGTTTTTTACGGAAGAAAAAACCGTCACAAATTTCTATCAAGCAACACAATGCAACATTGATCGTTTTAAACTATTTTTCCACGGCATGTTGCAAGAAGGTGTATATCTCGCTCCTTCAGCTTATGAAACCGGATTTATTTCAGCTTCGCACGGCGATACTGAAATTGAAGCGACACTGAACTCCGCTGAAAAAGTTTTTGCGACACTTTAAACTCTGGATATTGAAAAAAGGCCATATCAGAGATATGGCCTTGGTGATGCCTTAAAAAGCGTTAACGACGAGGCATGATGAGTATCGTTACACGACGGTTTTTGCTGCGGCCGATTTTTGTCTGGTTATCGGCTACGGGCTTGCTTTCGCCGTAACTATTGATATTGAAATGTTGCGTGCTGAGGCCAGTGTGCTCTTTCAATATGTCCCCGACGAAGTAGGCTCGTGCTTTGGCTAAAGTATTATTAAGTGCCTGTTTTCCTGAATTATCGGCGTGGCCCTCCAGGCTAATCGCTACCTCATCGCCGTATTGTTGAATTTGTGCCGCCACAGCTTTCAATTTTTCCATACCCTCATCGTTCACGAGAACCGATGAACTATCAAATTGTATGACGAGTTCAATAGCGTCGAATACAGCACAACCTGTCGCGCCAACCTTCACTTGGATTTTGCTATTGGGGCATTTATCTTGTGCATTTAATACACCATCATTATCACTGTCTTTATTAATGATGGCAGCAACAATCTGTGTTTGCGCTGCAATGACCATGGGTATAACTTCTTCCGTTTCTACTGCGATTGGTGCTGTTTTTTGTCTTGCCATTACTTGTTTGCTATTACCGAAATAACGGGCAATGCTAATGCCCATGGATTGAGCATCTGCCGAGTAATAATCAAATCCCAAACGAGCAAACCAGGGCCCGCTGATGCGTTTGTCAATGCCGATACCCAGAGTCAACAGGTTGGCGTTTTCCTGGCTGGCATAAACGCTGGTAGTTGATTCTAACCGTTGAATACCTGCTTTTAGGTAGGCATTCCAGTTAACCTTTCCTCCGCGCAACCAATAACCCGCACTGAGGCCGAAAATGGTGTAATCTACCGTCGGTTTTTCACTAATGGCCGGGTTCAGATTACTGAGCGTTGCGGCACCTAAATCAGCGTAACTGAATTCGGCAAAATAGTGCTCTTTGATACGCAGGCCAACAAAAGCCGCAATGGTACGATCACTGTTTTCATCCACTCGCCAGTTACTGCTTCCGAAGGGTTTTGGATCCAGCTGCGAAAGACCCAGACCCGCACCAGCATACCAGCACTGGCTTTGTTTATACGCTTCACCCCATTCACAGAGAGAACCCTCCTCCGCCTGGCTATTCATGGACAAGGCAACAGCACACACCGCCAACATACCTTTGTGCCGCCGCAGGCGAACAAGAACTAAACAGCCCAAACCCAGCAACATATACAGACCAGTGGAACCAGCACTAACACCAGTGCTAACGCCTTCATCTTTTTGCAAGCGATCGATGATACCGTCCAGGTTAAAGTCACCATTCTCTTTACTGTCTGGCACTCCGTCACCATCACTATCAGTGTCGCGATAATCCGGCAGACCGTCGTTATCCATGTCAATGGTTCTTAACATGCGGTCATCAATACCATCATTATTGATATCCACACCGCCAGTGAAATCCACATCTACAGCATCATCGATGCCATCACTGTCGCTATCGATGCCAAGTAAGGCAACGCCAAGCTGTTCTTCTGCATCAGGGATACCATCATTATCGCTGTCTGGATCGATGTAATCGGGCAAACCGTCATTGTCGGTGTCCACCTCTTCAAAGCGGTCATCAATGCCATCGCTGTTGCTGTCAACGCCACCCGTGGCAGTAACATCATAGGCATCATCAATACCATCCTGATCAGTGTCCCTACCTAAGGGGCGAGGACGATCTGTTTCGTAAGCATCGGATAGACCATCGTTGTCGCTGTCGCGGTCAAGGTAATCCACCACACCATCGTTGTCGGTATCGCCATTGCCTTCTATCGCATCGGGAATGCCATCAGCATCTTCATCTTTGTCCAGCAAAGGCGGTATACCATCATTATCGCCATCACCATTAGAGCCAACTTGATCACTTTGTCCATCCAATGAATCGTCAATGCCGTCGCCATCATTATCCACTGTCAGATCGATTTGACCGTCACCGTCCCGATCCAACACTCTGGCAGCTGTAGCATCAATGTCATTAATACCATCATTGTCACTGTCTAGGTCACGATAATCAGGTGTGCCATCGTTATCCCTATCTAAGAGTGTGTTTTCCACACGGCCAATGTCATCCACTATACCGTCATTGTTGTCGTCGTTCAGACCCGCTTCACGGCTGTCGAAAATGCCATCATTATCAGAGTCCAGGTCATAGACATCCGCAACACCATCACCGTCGGTATCGGGCAACTGAACCATGTCATCGATACCATCGTTGTTCTGGTCAAGGCCTCCGCTAAAGTCCACATCAAAGCGATCATCAATGCCGTCTCCATCCACATCCATACTGGAAATACCAGCCTCAACGCTATCACTAATACCGTCGTTATCGCTGTCCAAATCCAGATAATCGGGTGTACCGTCATTGTCCTGATCAGAGCCTGAACCTTCAATAACATCGGGGATGCCGTCATTGTCGGAATCTCTGTCATAAATGTCGACCACACCATCGTTGTCGGAATCAATCAGACTGATATTGTCATCAATACCATCACCATTGCTGTCGTTGCCGCCGGTTATATCAACATCAAAGCTGTTATCAATGCCGTCGTTATCCGAGTCTAGACCAGAGATTCGGGCTTCATCACCGTCATTAATACCATCGTTATCACTGTCTGGATCCCGGAAATTGGGGATACCATCACCGTCACTATCTGCAGTGCCTTCGATGATGTCGGGAATACCGTCCTGATCTTCGTCCAGGCTGCTGTCCATGTAGTCGGGAATGTTGTCGCCGTCACTGTCACCTGCGCCTTCATCAATATCGGCAATGCCGTCACCGTCCGCATCGGTATCACGGTAGTCAGGAATACCGTCGCCATCGCTATCGCCCGTACCTTCATCGGCATCGGAAATACCGTCGTTATCGGAATCGCTATCTTTGTAGTCAGGAGTGCCGTCGTTGTCGCTATCACCCGTGCCTTCATCAATATCGCTGATACCGTCGCCATCATCATCCGGATCTGTTCTATCTGGAATACCATCACTATCCAGGTCACTCCAAACCATGATGTTTATAGTAGTATCGGGAGAATCGAGTTCTGTGTCATTGGTTTTGAAACTAAAACTGTCTGCACCGGTGTAACCTTCATTAGGCGTGTAAATCCGGTTTGCACCAGTACCCGATAGTATGCCGTAGACTGGGGTTGTGCTCAGTACAAACGTTAAACTATCCAGGTCAGAGTCTGAACCTGTCAATGTGATGGTTTGAGCTACGTTTTGCACGACATCCACAGATTGCGTATCGGCTTGAGGGGCGCGATTTTTGTCGTTTATTGTGATGTTAAATACGGCTAGAGAAGCATTAGCAACACCATCACTGACGCTAATACCGATGTTACTATAAGTGGCCGCACCGCTAAAGCCCGGTGTGCCACTGAGCTCACCTGTGCTGGTATTAAAGCTGGCCCAGCTGGGTTTGTTTGTGATGCTGAAACTCAGTACATCACCATCGGCATCATTGCTGTTAGGAAGAAAACTGTAAGCACCATTTTCCGTTCCGTTTGTAACTGGTGTGCCGCTGATGGCGGGTGCCCGATTAGTATTACTTACCGTGATAGTAAATGGTGTCAGGCTGTCACTGGCCGTGCCATCACTGACGCTAATACCGATGTTACTATAAGTGGCCGCACCGCTAAAGCCCGGTGTGCCACTGAGCTCACCTGTGCTGGTATTAAAGCTGGCCCAGCTGGGTTTGTTTGTGATGCTGAAACTCAGTACATCACCATCGGCATCATTGCTGTTAGGAAGAAAACTGTAAGCACCATTTTCCGTTCCGTTTGTAACTGGTGTGCCGCTGATGGCGGGTGCCCGATTGAGCGGGCCTACGCTAATGTTAAAAGCTGTGAGACTCGCGCTGCCACCGCTACCGTCAGTAAGGCTAATTTGAATATTGTTATACACACCTGTATCTGCATTTCCGGGGTTGCCTGTTAACGCGCCGGTACTGGTATCAAAATTAGCCCAGACTGGCTTATTGATGATGCTGTAAGTCAGCGTATCATTACTGTCATCATCAGTACCTATCGGGATAAAACTATAGGCATTGCCTTCGATCACAGAAGTGGCTGGTATACCGCTGAGTGTGGGCTGGCGATTGTTATTGCTCACCATGATTGTAAATGATGTCAGGCTATCACTGGCCGTACCATCACTGACACTAATGCTGATATTGCTATAGCTGCCAGCATCGGTATAACTCGTACTACCGCTCAATTCCCCTGTGCTGGTATTGAAACTGGCCCAGCTGGGTTTATTAGTGATACTGTAAGTGAGACTATCGTTTTCTGGGTCTGTGGCGGAAGATGCGAAACTGTAAGTGCCGCCTTCAGTAACTGAAGTTATGGGTGTACCAGTAATGCTGGGTGCTTCGTTGATATCAAGCAGGGTAACGGTGATACTACGCACATCCGTACCTGAAGTCGAACCACTAACGGTCACTTCCACATCAAACACATTATCCTGGTTATTATCCGCCGGCACCTCAAAATCCGGGGCGTTATTAAATGCCAGGGAACCACTGCTTGCACCCACGCTAAACAAAGCATTATCTGCTGCAGCGCCAGTAATGGCATAGCTGGGGGAGCCGGTTACATTGTTTGGAACCACCATGACACCCACGCGATTTTCAAACAGGCTGATACCATCCGAGGAGGCGCCAGTGAAACTGATAGCGGCAGCGCTGACCATGGTGCTGTTTACGCCATCGAATGCGCTGACGCTGTAAGTAGGGGCAATACCGGAACCGTTATGTACAAACTGTACCTGGCCCGCATTAACTTGCGCCTGAGTGAAACTGCTGACCGCAATGCCAATATTGGTTGTTAGTGCAAACCAGCCCTGCATTACATTGGATACGGTCAGGGTAATATTGCTCGCCGCATCATCAGGGTCTACAAAGGTAAGGTTCTCGGTAGAGATAACTTTACTGTCGCCGTTGCTCAGGTTTAAACTGTTGTTGACTTCTACCGGACCGCCGTTAGCAGGTTTGTCCGGGTGATCTTGCACATCAACATAAACAGAATAGTTACGATTCAAGCCATCGCTGTCTTGAATAAACAGCGAAAGATTGCGCAGCCCTGCGGCACGTAACAAAAAAGTGTCAGTATAATTAAGGTTACGCACCAGTGCCTGAACAGCAGCAAGAGAGGCGGTGCCAAAATTTATCCGCAAAGCACGGCCAATACCATCTTCGAAAGAATCAATGTCACCGATTTTACTGCCTTCGTAAAATACTTCATAACCCGTACGACGAATCTGACCTGTACTATCCCCATCGGATTTAATATCCAGCGTTTCATACTGACCATCAACGAAGGTGACATTAAAACGAATGTAACCGTTATTCATATGGTTAAGCGGATTTCCGCCGGTATCCATATCACTCACCACGGCATCCAGACTAACGTCGACCAATTGGTTCGTGCTACTGGAGTAAATACTATAATCGCCTTCTATGTTATCGATTTTCGGTGCACCAGGATTTGGCACAATGAAGTTAAGGATTAAATAACTTTTTGCCGAGCTACCCGTAGTGTCATTAATCTCAAAGGTAATAGGATAGGTGCCGGAACTCAGGCCTGAATTAACCGCGCCGGGGGCAAATGTAAAGTTGCCTTCGCTGGTCTCCGTGAGTGTGTTTTGCAAACTCCCAAGGCTGCTAACATTCACCGCACTGCCGATAATAGCAAAAGAGTAACTGCTGCCTTTTTCTACAATAATATTACGGCTTACCGGAATATTGGCACTGGGGGTATAAGCAACAGCAGCTTTATTCACCAGCTCAAGAATAAAATCGACGTGGCTTTTTGACTTAACGTTCAGGTTGGCATCGAGATCTTCCACCACAATGCCTGCACTATAAAGGCCGGCAGCCATATTCCCAGAATTTGTCCATGTCACCACACCAGTGTTGGCATCTATCGAAAAACCAACAGGGTTTGTGTAGCTGGTTTGACTGCCAAGTTCATCGGTATTCGCCAGGCGAAAACGAATTTTGTCGGCATTAGGGTCGGTAGCACTGATGTTAAAAGAATAGTTGGTCAAGGTAGTCACCCCGTCAGATTCCAACTGCGGGACTTCGTAGATAATTGGCAAATCAATTTTTGGTGCGAGATTACCATCCTTCATATAAATATTCGTTTGGATTTTCCAGCGGCCGCTAGCGTTGTTAGTTAACCCGCCTATACGGCAGCAACTGCCGAACCAAACCAGATAGTCCGTATTGGAGTCGAGGTTTCTTGCCGTAAATGTAGTAGTTTTCAGCGCATAATCCGCACCTGCCGATGTACCGTTAATATAGTCTGTAACGTCTGATGTCCGTGTGAATGCGAGCGCAGGAGATGCTGTTAGAGAGGGTGTATTAGAGCTGTTATAACGCCAGGCGGTTTTTACCGTCACTTCAACATCATTTTTTATGCCATCACCATCCAAAGCTGCCGCTTGCCAGCTAATAGAGCCGCCGCGAAAGTGGCTGAGCGTATGTTTATAGTTAGATTGAAAGGTTTTGGATAACAACATTGGCTGACCTGCCTGGCCCACCTGATATTCCAGATTCCAGTCGCCCAAGGCTCCTGTTTTATTGCTGGAGGCAGCAACATTGGCCCTGGTTTTTTGCGCCAATGCTTTAACAAAGTCTTTACCCGCTTCATTGGCGGCTAAATCACAACCATAAAGATAGATGTCAGCCGATTCAGATAAGTGGCGGCGAATAGTGTCCAGTGTGCTTTGCTGTTGCCGCAGCATATGAATATCAATTTTTTCACCAGCAAGACTCAACGCACCAGCTTGAGCATGGGAGACGAGGTGGATTTCATCTACCGGCCTAGAATTTGACAGGGCCAATGCAATTTGACTAAGCGCATCGCTCTCCCTGTTTAATAGTAACGTTGCAGTACCTTCAGGCAAATCCCGCAACATGCTTTCGTATTCAGCAACGCCGGAATCAACCACAAAAAGTTGTGTTCCTTTGGCAAAAGAGATTGTAGAAAAACTAAACAAAGCAAAAAAGATAAAGAACAAACTCAATAACGCCTTGCGTATTCTTTGTCTGTTTTGCTCATGATATGACGTAGTTTGATTCGGGGAAATCATATGGCCTCCTGCCTGTTAAGTTTTTTCGTTTTCTTCTGAAAAGAATTATTGTTTCTCTATTTTCGGCTCATGCTTCACTTTCTTGAAGTATTATTTGAAAAGAAAAGGTTATATGGCAATGCGGGATAAAAACAAGGTAGTGGGTTAAATCTGAAAGGTGCTTTATAATTAAGCTTATGAAATGCTATCAAGAAATAAAGTGCCCGAAGTGCAAAAACACCCAAATCAAGAAGGTGGGCGAGAGTACACATGGAACCCCCCGCTATCGTTGCGACAACTCTGAGTGTAAAACAAAAACATTCATGCTGTCTTATCGCTACAGGGCTTATGAGCCAGGAATCAAAGAACAGGCGGTGGAGATGGCGATTAATGGAAGTGGTATTCGAGATACGGCTCGTGTTCTTAAGATAAATAAAAATACAGTAATAAGTACGCTAAAAAAAAGAGTGCAACCTTGTCCAGGTCAATCCCCAATTTAGAGCGTATAAAGGACGAGAAGTGAGGCTGGAAATGCTCTGTGAAGAGGCAGAGCTTGATGAGCAGTGGTCATTTGTTGGAAAGAAGAGTAATCAACGTTGGTTATGGTATGCCGTAGACCATGCAACAAATACAGTACTCGAATCAAGCGACTGACACGAAGAACCATTTGTTTTTCAAAATTGGAAAAATACATGATACTGTCATTGGGCTATTGATCAATAAAGTTGAATTTAAGCTCGATATTC
>CAYXVC010000073.1:9924-11820 GCA_964468225.1 uncultured Gammaproteobacteria bacterium | reverse complement strand
CGTTTGCATCCATCGCTTCTGCTGCATCAACCGCCAAACCCACTTCTGAACCACTCGCCATAAAGATAATATCAGGTGTCCCTGCACAATCTTTCAATACGTAGCCACCCTTTTCAATGTTCACGACTTGCTCTGCAGTACGCTCCATCGGTGTCAGGTTTTGACGAGAGAAAACCAGTGCTGTTGGTCCATCACCACGCAACATCGCAATTTTCCATGAAACGGCAGATTCGATTGCGTCACAACCGCGCCATGTCTGGAAGTTAGGGATAACACGCATAGTCGCCAGCTGTTCAACAGGCTGATGAGTAGGGCCATCTTCGCCCAGACCGATAGAGTCATGGGTATAAACGTAGATAGTACCGATCTTCATCAGTGCTGACATACGCAGTGCGTTACGCATGAACTCCATGAACATAAAGAAAGTTGCGCCGTAAACTTTGAAACCACCATGAAGAACCATACCGTTCATCATATGTGCCATACCAAACTCGCGTACACCCCAGGAGATGTAGTTACCGTTTGCATTTTCAGCATTCACCTTAACGGTACCCGACCAGTTAGTCAGATTAGAGCCCGTCAAGTCAGCAGAACCACCAAACATTTCTGGCAATAAAGGCCCCATCGCTTCAATAGTATTTTGAGAAGCTTTACGTGAAGCAATATTTGGCATGTCCGCTTGAGTTTTCGCGATGAACTTATCCATTTCAACTACGAAGTCAGCGGGTAATTCACCCGATATACGACGAACAAATTCAGCTGCTTCGGTTGGAAAAGCTGCCTTATAAGCATCAAATTTAGCATTCCAGACAGACTCATCTGCAGCGCCTTGCTCTTTGTGATCCCAACCTGCTTGAACATCCGCAGGAATTTCAAAAGGAGCCGCAGTCCAACCCAATTGCTTGCGAGTTGCTGCAATCTCTTCGTCACCCAGTGGCGCACCATGGCAATCATGAGTACCCGCCAGATTTGGAGAGCCAAAACCGATCGTTGTACGTGTACAGATCAGTGTTGGCTTGTCAGTAACAGATTTGGCTTCTTTGATAGCTGCATTGATCGCATCAGCATCGTGGCCATCAACGTTCGGAATCACATGCCAGTCATAAGATTTGAAACGGCCTGGTACGCCCTTCTCCATCCACTCGCCAATGTGACCATCAATAGAGATATCGTTGTCATCCCAAAACGCGATCAACTTGCCCAGACCCAAGGTGCCAGCCATCGCACAAGACTCGTGAGACAGGCCTTCCATTAAACAACCATCGCCCATGAAAACATAGGTATGGTGGTCAACAATATCGTGACCTGGCTTATTAAACTGAGCAGCCAATGTACGCTCGGCAATCGCCATACCCACGGCATTAGTAACGCCCTGACCTAATGGGCCGGTTGTTGTTTCGATACCATCAGCATAACCATACTCGGGGTGACCCGCAGTCTTGGAGTGCAACTGACGAAAGCTCTTAATGTCTTCAATGCTCAGATCAAAGCCCGTCAGGTGCAACAGGGAGTACATCAACATTGATCCGTGGCCGTTTGAAAGCACAAAACGATCACGATCAGCCCACTTTGCATTACCCGGGCTGTACTTCATGTGGCTATTCCACAGAACTTCGGCAATGTCAGCCATACCCATGGGAGCCCCTGGATGACCTGAATTGGCTTTTTGCACTGCATCCATACTCAGTGCGCGAATAGCATTTGCTAGCTTCTTACGAGAAGACATTCATTTCTCCTTTCCTAAAGTTTTCACAAAAAAGATTTTCTAAAAGATATATAAAACTCACTGCAATCACCCGCTTTAATGGCAATCACTTTATACTTAAATAGCGCTTCAAATAGCATGATGAGGCGTCGACAGATCGTCGAAAAACGTGACATTCTGGCCTATCCAGC
>CAYXVC010000073.1:0-9824 GCA_964468225.1 uncultured Gammaproteobacteria bacterium | reverse complement strand
GACAAAGTCGCAGATCAAATCTCCGACGCAATTCTTGACGCAATTCTTGCACAAGACCCCAAAGCTCGTGTCGCTTGTGAAACACTGGTCAACACCGGCATGGTTGTACTTGCAGGTGAAATCACCACTTCGGCATGGGTTGATATGCAGGAAATCGCACGCAACACCATCAAACAAATTGGCTATAACAGCTCTGAAATGGGTTTTGACTGGGAATCTTGCGCAGTACTGACTTCGCTCGACAAACAATCGGCTGATATTGCCCAAGGTGTTGACGAGTCAAGCGATCACGATCAAGGCGCAGGCGACCAAGGACTCATGTTTGGCTATGCCAGTAATGAAACCGACGTTTTAATGCCAGCACCGATCACCTATGCTCACCGACTGGTCAAACGCCAGGCGGAAGTTCGCAAAAATGGCATGTTGCCCTGGTTGCGCCCTGATGCAAAAAGCCAGGTGACATTTCGTTATGAGAACAACAAACCTGTCGGTATCGAGGCAGTTGTACTCTCAACTCAACACAACCCTGAAGTCTCAAACGATACGATTCGTGAAGCGGTGATGGACGAGATCATTAAACCTGTTCTGCCTGCAGAGTGGCTAAATAATAAAACCCAGTTTCACATCAATCCAACCGGTCGTTTTGTCATAGGCGGACCTGTCGGCGATTGTGGTTTGACCGGACGCAAAATCATTGTTGATACTTATGGCGGCATGGCACGTCATGGTGGCGGTGCTTTTTCTGGCAAAGACCCATCCAAAGTCGATCGCTCGGCTGCGTATGCTGGCCGTTATGTGGCTAAAAATATTGTGGCTGCAGGTTTAGCTGAACGCTGTGAAATTCAAATTTCTTACGCAATCGGAGTATCAGAACCTACTTCAATCAGTATTGAAACCTTTGGCACTGGAAAAATCAGTGATGAACGCATCACCCAATTGGTTCGAGATCAGTTTGATCTGCGTGCTAAAGGGCTGGTGACCATGCTTGATCTACTGCGTCCGATTTACGCTAAAACAGCGGCATACGGTCATTTTGGTCGTACTGAAACTGAATTTACCTGGGAGCATACCGATAAAGCAGATGCACTGCGTGATGCAGCTGGAATTTAATCACTGGATTAAATGATTAAAATCGTATAAATTTCAAACCCCCGATTTTTGAGGAGCGCTGCGACAGGGACAACCTGCCAGGCTCGAAAACCGGTTTTTAAAACGGCGCTCAGTTTTTTATTTATTTTAGAGGACTGATTAATGAACGCTGTAGAAAATGGCTTCACCGACTATAAAATCGCAGATATTTCACTGGCCGAATGGGGACGCAAAGAAGTCGGCATCGCCGAAACAGAAATGCCCGGCCTTATGGCTCTGCGTAAAGAATACAAAGGTAAAGCACCTTTAAAAGGCGCACGTATCGCGGGTTGCCTGCACATGACCATTCAGACCGCTGTTCTGATGGAAACCCTGATCGACCTTGGCGCAGAAATTCGCTGGTCATCCTGTAATATTTTCTCCACACAAGATCAAGCCGCCGCTGCGATGGCTGCCGTCGGCATCCCTATTTTTGCCTGGAAAGGTGAAACTGAAGAAGAAGCCGAGTGGTGCATCGAACAAACCATCATTGGTACAGACGGCTGGCGACCTAACATGATTCTGGACGATGGCGGCGATCTGACCATTATGATGCACGACAAATTTCCTGAGCTTCTGGACGACGTTAAAGGTCTCTCTGAAGAAACTACAACAGGCGTACATCGTTTGGCTGAAATGATGAAAGCAGGCACACTGAAAGTTCCTGCGATTAACGTCAACGATTCTGTCACAAAATCAAAATTCGACAATCTTTACGGCTGCCGCGAATCACTTCTGGATGGTATCAAACGTGCCACGGACGTTATGATTGCCGGAAAAATCTGTGTTGTACTCGGTTACGGTGATGTTGGCAAAGGCTGCGCACAAGCGTTCCGTGGCATGGGCGCAACAGTATGGGTCACTGAAATCGATCCTATTTGCGCTCTGCAAGCCGCCATGGAAGGTTACCGTGTTGTTGACATGAATGAAGTTGCCAATCAAGGAAACATTTTTGTCACCACCACAGGCAACGTCAATGTCATCAACCATGACCACATGAAAGCGATGAAAGACGAGAGTATCGTTTGCAATATTGGTCATTTTGATTCTGAAATTGAGATTTCTGCATTGCGCCAGTACGAGTGGGTAAACATCAAACCGCAAGTGGATCACGTTATCTTCCCTGACGGCAAACGCATCATCATATTGGCTGAAGGCCGTTTGGTGAATCTAGGCTGCGCAACAGGCCACCCAAGCTTTGTAATGTCCGCTTCGTTTACCAATCAGGTGATGGCTCAGATTGAGTTATGGCATAACTCAGGCAATTACAAAAATGAGCTGTATGTCCTGCCTAAAGAGCTTGACGAAAAAGTGGCACGACTGCATCTGGACAAAGTGGGTGCAAACATCACCACGATGACCAAAGAGCAATCTGATTATTTGGGTATTCCAGTTGAAGGCCCCTATAAACCTGTTCACTATCGTTACTGATCTATAAAAAACTCTCTGCCATGAAATGAAACATGGCAGAGAATTCTTATAATTCAGACAGGGGAATCGACTTATGAAATCACAAAAACAGTACCCCCGCGCTTTCAGCTTTGAATTTTTTCCGACAAAAACAGAAGAGGGAGCCAAAAAACTGCTGACGACCAGCAGCACATTGGCCACTATTGAACCCTGTTTTTTTTCGGTCACATTCGGCGCAGGTGGCTCGACACGGGAACGTACTTTTCAAACCGTTACCGACATAAAACAGCATACAGGTATTGATGTTGCACCCCATCTCTCTTGCATCAGTTCCAGCAAAGAGAGCATTCGTGAGATTCTGAAACGCTATATGGAACAAGGCATTCGTCACCTTGTTGCTTTACGCGGAGATATGCCGTCAGGAGTACACGAACCAGGCGAGTTTCGCTATGCCAATGAACTCATCGAGTTTATTCGCGCGGAAACCGGCGATCACTTTTTTATTGAAGTGGCTGCTTATCCGGAGTTTCACCCTCAAGCACAGAGCGCTACTGAAGATTTATTGAACTTCAAACGTAAAGTGGATGCGGGTGCCGACGCGGCAATCACACAGTATTTTTACAATGCAGATGCCTATTTTCACTTTGTTGAAAGCTGTGAAAAGTTAGGCATTGATATACCGATTGTACCCGGCATCATGCCTATTACGAACATCACACAACTGGCACGTTTTTCTGACATGTGTGGTGCAGAAATCCCACGTTGGCTGCGTAAATCACTCGAAGGTTTTGGTGATGATATGGAATCGTTACGTTCATTTGGTCTGGATGTCACAACCAAATTGTGCCAACAACTTTTAGAGGGCGGCGCTCCCGGATTACACTTTTACTCCATGAATCAAAGTGAGCCAAGTATGGCTATTTGGGATAATTTACAACTCAGCTCATCGAAGAAAGAACGTTTAAGCTAAAAACTCCAAAATATTTGTCGAACTTCTTGTTTTTAATACAAGAAGTTTGATAACAATCAATGTAACTGACTAATCTCTTTCACCTTACCTTCAATCCATGTTTCGGCAAGCTTGTTAATTTCAGAAGCTGTGCGATTTTTTGATTCAATCACAGGCCCTACGCTCACCTGAATGGTTCCAGGTTTTAATAACAGCCCTCGACGCGGCCAAAACTCGCCCGCATTGTGAGCAACTGGAACAACAGACGCACCACTTTTTTGAGCCAATATAGAGCCGCCCATGTGATACTTGCCTTTTTCTCCCGGAGCAATGCGTGTTCCTTCAGGAAATATGATCATCCATCGCCCCTCTTTCAAGCGCTCCGTCCCCTGCTCAACCAGTTGGTTCAATGCCTTTCGCCCCGCAGAGCGATCAATCGCAACAGGGTTCAACAGCGCCAAACCCCATCCAAGAAATGGAATCCAGAGCAGTGTTCGTTTTAACACCCAGGTTTGCATTGGAAAAATATCTTGCAATACCAAGGAGTCCCAGTTTGATTGGTGTTTGCAAAAAACAATGCCGGCCTTATCGGGAATATTTTCTCGACCCTCCACCACATAGTCCAGTTTGCATGTCACTCGCATCCACAACAGGCAGAATCGCGCCCAACCCGACAAGACTCTAAAACGTATTTGCGCTGAAAAAGGAAAAGCTAACAAGCCCGCTATAATAAAAAATAACAAAGAAACAACAAGGCCAACCCAGAAAAATAGAGAACGTAAAACCAACATAAGCTATACCGCCTCACCATTCAGAAACACATCAACAACAGCCGCCAGATCATCATAGACAGGAATATCTTCCAATCCTTCATTTTCCTCCAACGTTCTTTCACCTTTACCGGTACGAACTAGAATGGGGGTAATTTCCGCAGCTTGAGCAGCTTGCAAGTCACTTAAAGAATCACCCACCAACCATACCCCTTGAAAACTCATGTCCAACCGAGAGGCGATCTCTCTGACCATTCCAAGCTTCGGTTTACGACATTCACAACCATCATCCAGGCTATGAGGGCAAAACAAAATCATGTCAATATGTCCACCGATATCAGACAACTCCAACTGCATTTTTTCATGGATACGATTCAACGTATCCAGATCAAACAAACCTCGTGCCAAACCAGACTGATTGGTCACTACCGCCACACAATAGCCATGGCGATTCAGACGTGCAATCGCTTCCAGACTGCCTGAGAGGGCGACCCATTCATCCGGTGATTTGATTAATTCGTCAGAATCCTCATTAATCACTCCATCACGACCTAATATAATCAAACGCATCAGATTAACCCTGCAATCGTGCCAAATCTGCCACGCGTAAAAAGAGAGTATTCATCTGATTCAATAGTGCCAAGCGATTATTGCGAAGCTGAACATCATCGTCCATCACCATCACTGCATCAAAAAATAAATCCACTGGTTCCCGCAGATTGGCGAGCTGACTCATTGCTTTATTGTAATCACCTGCATCCAGCAACGGTAAAACTGTTTCTGATAACGCATTCACGGCTTCCGCCAATGTTTTTTCAGCCGGTTCAACCAAAAGCTCATCACTCACTGCGGTCGAAATAGTACCATCCACTTTTTTAAGAATATTACGAATACGCTTATTCGCTGCCGCCAAACTTTCAGCTTCAGGCAACTTGCGAAACTCCAGTATCGCAAAAATACGTCGATCAAAATCCAGTGGCGAAGATGGACGGCGTACTAATACCGCATCAAACAGATCAGGTGATACGCCTTTGTCATGGTAATAAGTGCGAAGCCGTTCCATCATGAAGTCATAAATTTGTCTTGAGAGATTCTCTTTCACATCACCTATTTTGTCTTTCACAGATTCAATAGATATTTCCAGTAACTTCACCAAATCCAGATCAATCTTTTGCTCAATAAGGATACGCAAAACACCTAATGCCGCTCGACGCAATGCAAAAGGATCTTTATCACCGGTCGGTATCAGACCCACGGCAAATATTCCAACCAGCGTATCCAGTTTATCTGCAATCGCCAATGCCTGTGCAATCGGTTGGCTCGGCAGATCATCGCCTGCAAAGCGCGGCATATACTGTTCGTCCAACGCGAGGGCAACCGCTTCAGGTTCACCATCGTGCAATGCGTAATAACGCCCCATGACACCTTGCAGATCGGGAAACTCCCCAACCATTTCGGTCATCAAATCATTTTTTGAGAGCAATGCAGCTCGCATCGCGTGTTGAACATCTGCACCCAAAGAACTTGCAATGAATTCAGCCAATGTTGAAACCCGCTGAACTTTCTCTCGCAAGCTACCCAGTTTGACCTGAAATACCACTGAATCCAGCCTTGAGCTGTATGCTTCAAGTGGCTGTTTGCGATCCTGATTCCAGAAAAAAGCGGCATCCGACAGACGTGGACGAATCACACGCTCGTTGCCTTCTTTAACTTTGATCGGATCTTTACTTTCAATATTGGAGATCGTTACAAAATAGGGCAATAATTTACCCGCGCGATCTTTGACTGGAAAATATTTTTGATGATCCTGCATACTGGAAATAAGAGCTTCAGCAGGAACATCCAGAAATTCATTATCAAACTGACCACAAACAGCGACTGGCCACTCAACCAAAGCGGTCACCTCATCTAACAAACCATCATCAATAAATGCTTTACCACCGACAGACTTTGCAGCTTTGGTCGCTTGATCTCGCACTATTTCACGCCGCAGCGAATAATCTGCAATCACTTTGCCTTGATCTTTCAACAATTCAAGATAAACAGCTGGGTTTTCTATGGATAATCGTTCAGGGCAGTGAAAACGATGGCCAGAAGTTTCACGTCCACTTTGAACGCCTAATATCTGGCATGGCACCACTTCATCACCTAATAACAAAACAATCCAGTGCACAGGTCGAACAAACTCGACATCGGAACTACCCCAGCGCATACGTTTTGGAATGGGCAAACCGGCCAATGCTTTTTCGATAATTACAGGTAACAGTTCACTTGTTAGTTGTCCTGTTTTAGCAGCGCGAAAAACCAGCCAAGTCCCTTTCGGCGTTTCTAAACGCTCCAAATCATTCGGCTCAATACCACACGAACGGGCAAAACCTTTCACTGCGGGCGTTGGGTTGCCATCATTATCAAATGCCGCAGCCAATGCAGGGCCACGTCGCTCCTGTACCTGATCCGCTTGAGAGGTCGCTAAATCTTTAATTTTCACCGCTAAGCGGCGTGGGGATGCATATAAGTTCACCTCACCAAATGCCAACTTTGCCCTCTTCAAGCCATCAGTGATACCAAGACCTAATGCTTCACTTAACTTCTTCAGTGCTTTAGGAGGTAACTCTTCGGTACCGATTTCAAATAGTAGATCACGTGTATCCGACACTTATTTATCCCCCTTAAGCATTGGAAAATTCAACGTTTTCCGACTTTCATAATAAGCTTCTGCCACAGCGCGGGATAATGTTCGCACTCGCCCAATAAATCTCGCGCGTTCAGTAACACTGATAGCATGACGTGCATCCAGTAAATTAAAAGTATGAGAAGCTTTAAGCACCATTTCATAAGCAGGCAATGGCAAACCCGCTTCGATCAGTTTTTTACTCTCTTTTTCAGAGCAATCAAACGCATGGAACAGATCAGTCGTATCAGCATGTTCAAAATTGTAAGTCGACATTTCAACTTCATTTTGATGAAACACGTCGCCATAAGTAATGGTTTGCCCTGCATCACCCTGCGCATCATTCCACACTAGGTCATAAACACTCTTGACCCCTTGCAGATACATCGCAATGCGTTCCAATCCGTAGGTAATTTCACCCGTCACCGGACGGCATTCCAAACCACCCACTTGCTGAAAATAGGTAAATTGGGTCACTTCCATGCCGTTCAGCCAGACCTCCCAGCCCAGCCCCCAAGCACCTAACGTAGGAGATTCCCAGTTATCTTCCACAAAACGAATATCATGAACCAGCGGATCAATGCCCAGCATTTTCAAAGACTCCAGATAGAGTTCCTGAATATTATCCGGTGAGGGTTTAAGAACGACTTGAAATTGGTAATAGTGCTGAAGGCGATTCGGATTTTCACCATAGCGGCCATCGGTGGGGCGACGTGATGGCTGCACATAAGCTGCACGCCAAGGCTCGGGGCCAATAGATCGCAAAAAAGTGGCCGGATGAAACGTACCCGCACCGACCTCCATATCATAAGGTTGCAATACGGCGCAACCTTGCTCTGCCCAAAATTGCTGAAGTTTCAGAATCAAGCCCTGAAATGTAATGATGCTGCTTGACCCGCTTTGCTCAGGGTGACCTTGTACCAAACCAAACCTTCCGTTCTTTAAGGAATAAAAGCGCACGAGTATAACGCGAGAAACAGACAGGTTAAAACAGAAATTCCAACCCCACGCTGATCCTGCGTGAATAACGATTGACTTCGTTCAAACGTGTGCTTACTTTTCCCCCGTCACGAAAATAGAGCATATCGATACCATTATCCACACGCCACTGCTGATACTGCGCTTCAAAAAAAACCGTTTGATAGGGTGTCATCCAATATTCCCATGTCAACGAAAAGACATTACCAATACCATTACCACTCTGGCGAAAGCTGACTGGCTGTTTAAAATCCGGGCGTAAATTCCAACGGGCCTTGGCGGCATAATCCACTTGGTGGTACTCGACATTAAACAGCAAGGCATGCTTTGTACCCAGCTCCCACCACAACTCCACACCCATCCATTGACCGTCCCAAAGTGCTTCATAACTGCTATCCAGACCATACAGTTCACCAATTGAAGATTTCTGATATATACCTAAAGAAGGGCAAATATCCGAAGCAGCTTGCCATCCATCAAAAATAGTTAAATACTGGCGATAACGAGACAAACCAATTTGAGGAATCAGAAAGACATTGCGCCCCCACAAGTTATCAACCAAGATACCAACCCCAAAAAAATGACTCTGCAGATAACCACGAGATTGGTTCTCTGAGCGTGAAAATTCCCCCGCACGATTATCACCACAATAATCAGAGTCCCGGTTTTTGCCTGATGTAATGCTACCCCGCCCCAATTGCCCACGAACGTATAACGTGTTATCAAGCAGCAACGTTCCACCCACTCCTGCATACATAGCATCAAGGTCTCGCCAGCTCAGTTCGGACAACACATTCGGCCCCAAACCCTCTAGGGTTCCAGCAACATTCCAATTAAATGAATCGAGTTGATAACCTACTTGTTGGCGAATTGAATAATCCACCCCCATCGCAGCAAATGCGCCGCTGGGTATCCAGATAAAAAATAGCAAACATGAAATAAAAAAATGATCTATGTTTAAGTTTTGAAGCTTGTTTTTTTGCATTTCTAAACACCAATGCGTAAATTCCCTGATTGCACTATAATTCGCAATCTCCATTTCACAATACAATTTATAAATCAACATCTAAAAACATATGAATAAGCAGCGCAAAGCAGTCGCACTAATTTCTGGCGGTCTTGACTCTCTTCTTGCCGCAAAGGCCATTCAGAATCAAGGTATTCACGTTGAAGGAATTAACTTTTTCACAGGATTTTGCGTTGAAGGCCATACTCATGCCATTCGCAAAAAAGATCAGAAAAAAGTGAAACGTAACAATTCACTGTGGGTCGCCGAGCAGCTCGGTATTAAACTTCATATTCTCGATATTTCAGAAGAGTATAAAGAGATTGTGATCAATCCTCAATATGGGTACGGAGCCAATTTAAATCCTTGTCTGGATTGTAAGATATTCATGGTCAACAAAGCCCGTGACTGGATGAAAGAAAACGACTTTGACTTCATTATTACCGGCGAAGTCATCGGCCAACGTCCTAAATCCCAACGAAAAGAGACTATGCCGATTATCTCAAAAGACTCCGGCATTGATGATCGCCTGCTTCGTCCACTCTGTGCCAAACTGCTACCTGAAACCCGCCCCGAACAAGAGGGCTGGGTTAACAGAGAAGAGTTATACGATTTTAGCGGTCGCTCCCGTAAACCTCAAATGGCGCTAGCAGCTCAGTTTGGTTTTGATGAATATGCACAACCTGCCGGTGGTTGCTGCTTTTTAACCGATGAACATTATTCATCAAAACTCGCCGATTTATGGAAATTTCGCGGTGAACGCACCTACGAGCTGGACGACATTATGTTGCTCAAGGTAGGCCGCCATCTACGTCCTCGCCCTAACTTCAAACTAATTATTGGCAGGGAAGAGGGGGAGAACAAATTTATGCGGGGTTACCGTAAAATGTTCACGACCCTTCAAGTCAATGG
>CAYXVC010000072.1:0-11951 GCA_964468225.1 uncultured Gammaproteobacteria bacterium | reverse complement strand
CTGAAGCAATGGCGGTTTTTACCACTTTCAATTGATGCGACTGTTGTCTCTGTAAAGATATTTCATTCTCTAAGGCATTCTCCACTTCCTGTATTGCGACTAATAAAGCTTCACGATAAGATAAATAGGCTTTTTCAGCGGACAGTTCTTGAAGCTTTGCATCGGTTTTTATTTTTCCACCATTAAAAATTGGAACTGTCAAACTCCTTAACAAACTCCATAGTGGATCTTTAAATAATAATGAGATAAGTGATGATCCAGATGAACTTAATCCTCCACTAAGACTAAAGCTTGGCAATAGTTCTTTGTAGGATGCGCGAGTGCGTGAATCTTCTGCTTCAATACGTAATAAAGCCGCTTTAATATCAGGGCGTTTGGCTATCGTTTGCACAGGCGTTGTTGCCAATGGTGCAATAACCGCAGGAAACCTCTTGGAAAGAAGAACATCAAGTCGCGTATTTTGACCCACCAAAACAGCAAGGCTTCGTTTATCTTGTTCAAATGTTGTTTTCAACTGCACCAAAGAAGCCATTGCTTTAGCAGAACTAGAGCGTGCCGTTTCAAGGTCATTTAATGAACCCAAACCAGAACGATAACGTTCGGTAATCACTTCCTGATTATTTTTTAATAACCTGCTACGTCGTTGCTCAATAGAAAGCTCTTGCTGTGAAGCGATAAGGTTAAGATAAGACTTCATCACATTAGCTGCCAGACTTGCTCGTGCCGCCTGATAATCATGGTCAGAGGCGACTTTATCGTATGCAAAACCTTGCTCTTTATCAGCTAATTTTTTCCATAAATCCAATTCCCAACTGACATTTAGCCCAGAATTATAAGAAGATGCAGTATTCCCCGTTTTCTGCTTCGCCCGACTTCCACCAAAATCGGCTGAAACAATAGGAAGAAAATTTGCTTTGTTTCGACGCAATGTCAACTCTGCCGATTTGGATGCTAACAAAGTGCGCTGTAATCCTGGGTTCTGATTAATGACACTATTCACTAATGTACGGAGGTGAGGTAGTTGAATTAATTGTACGAGACTAGAAACCGATTGAGCTTGTGTCGTTTTTAATTGCTTAGCCCAACGACTAGGAAGCACCGTCTTTTTTACTTCAGCATGACGAGCATTTGTATTGGTTTTAACTTGTTTGTTCGTCGCTGATTGAAGTGTTGTACAGCCAGACAAAAGACTACTTATTATTAGCAGTACGAAAATTATACTTTTATACATGGATTCCTACTCTCTGTTCATATCACGCGGAGAATAGGTTAGTGGGGGTTATCGAAAGGTTAAGGTTTTTCGCCTAGATAAGCCGACTCTCAAAGATTTTTACCAAACCTCTAGAATAGCTGCTAAATAACAACAAATAGAAGGGATCGTTAGTTTAACTTGTTCCCAGTGTGCAGAAAAATCTGTCGAAAACAACCCATTCCAAACCAAAATAAAGGAACTACCCTCGGAATTGCTCAACCTCTAAATCATGTTTTTTTATTAACTTACCCAGTGCACGCCGCTCTTTACCGGAAAGTTTTGCAGCTTGAGTGATATTGCCTTTTGTCTTTTTCAATAACCAATGCAGATAACCCGCTTCAAACCGGTTAATGGCATCTTCTTTAGCTCGACGAAAATTTTCTATAAAACACAAACCTTCACTATTTTCATCACTCACTTTATGTCGAACTTTCTGATGTGGCCCATACTGACCTATGCGAACAACTGGGCCATCAGAAAAAAGAAACTCTCGATGAATGGTATTCTCCAGTTCACGGATATTACCGAGCCATTCATACTCCACCATCGCTTTAATCGTATCGGGGTGAAACCGTTTATGCGGTTCATGATATTTTTCCCGATACTGCTGCATGAAGTGCTCAGCCAATAAGATGATGTCATCACGACGATGGCGCAGCGGAGGTAGCTCCAGTGAGAGCGTGTTAAGACGGTAGTAGAGATCTGATCGAAATTCACCCTGCTCAACCAATATACTGAGCGACACATTACCCGCAGCAATCACTCTAATATCAGCTTGCTTGATGCTATTCCCACCGAGTGGTCGATACCGCCAATCTTGTAGAAAACGCAACAGTGCCACTTGGCCTTTGTATGGAAGGGCCTCGATCTCATCAAGGAAAAGTATGCCCCCTTGAGCTTGTGCAATCACACCTGGTTGAGCACAGTTTGCATCCGTATAGGCTCCTTTCTCATGACCAAACAATTCGTTCTCAATCAAGTTATCAGGCAAGGCACCACAGTTAACCGGTACGAAGGGATAAGTAGAGCGATTACTTTTCTTGTGAATAGCGCGCGCCACGACTTCCTTTCCGGTTCCGGTTTCTCCTTCCAGCAACACTGGAGCGTCACAACGAGCCATTTTATTAATAACTGACAGCACGTCATGAAACTGTGGTGACTCGCCTATTAAATGAAGAGCAGAAAATGAAGTGATCGCCTGCTGTGATGATTGCATATGCTCACCTATCACTCAAAACAGTGGTGGTGAGATTATGGCTTGGTATAAAAAAAGTTGTATCTCGTACAAAAACAGAGCATATGGTTTTTTGAAATGCTGTTATATTCATTTTAATACCAATCAAAAATTATTATTCGCTCCTCCTTGGCAAATACATTAAAAATGTATTATATAATAAATTCAGCACCTTATACTATACCCTGTCATTATTTTGTTATGACCATAAAGATATTTAGAGTTTACGGAATTAAGTCAGGTGTTCTAATTAGCAGGGGAAGGCACTGAAGTGCGTGTGACACTGCCACAACTATGAGTGAAGCTCTATAGAATAAAGCCCGCTCCAAGCAAACCCAAAACGGTTACGAGCAACTCAATTTGTGTCATTGCATTTCACCTGCCAATGAGACTGTCTTAATCATCGCATAACACGACTGCCCCACTTTTAATTCAAGAACATGCAAAGATTTGCGGCTGATGCTGGCTAGTAGTGGCACACCCACATCGAGTTTGATTTGCACCGCGTGGCTATTAATATCGGACACGGCCACATCCACCACGGTCGCTTTCAGGATATTTAAAAAGCTGGTGGTCTCCTGCGGTTTTTGCAAGGAAATCCCCACATTACGCGCTAAAATATGCACCCGCTGCTGCTGACCTTCAGGGATAGATTGCTTCGGAATAAAAATTTCACCCCCTTGAAAGCTCAGTCGAGTCAATCCGAATTCCTCTTCATGCGCTTCAATCGTCGTCTCGATCACCGAGCCTGACATATCTCCAAGATATTGGCTCAACTCCAACTCTGAGCAAAGCTCGGTGATGGAGCCAATGGCAACAGGCCGTCCGCTGCGTAACAGCACCATCGTATCAGTGATTTGCAACACTTCATCCAGAGAGTGGCTGACATAGATCACCGGAATATCCAGTTCGTCATGCAATTTACGAATAAACGGCAATACTTCCTGCTTACGTGCAATGTCGAGCGAGGCCAGTGGTTCATCCATCAATAACAGCTTGGGACTCGCCAACAGTGCCCGACCGATGGAAACACGTTGTTGCTCACCACCGGAAAGCTTATGAGGTTTGCGTTGCAATAAGTGGCCAATATCCAGCATGTCGATTATTTGTTGCCATTCGATACGCCGCTCATTTTGTGGAGTGCGTTTATAACCGTACTCCAGATTTTTCTGTACATTAAGGTGACTAAACAAGCGGGGTTCCTGAAATACATAGCCTAATGAACGTTGATGGGGTGGTAAAAAAATATGATGACTCTCATCCTGCCATACTTCTTTTTCTACTTTCAGATAACCACTAGGGCTGCGCTCCAAACCGGAAATACAACGCAGTAGAGTCGACTTGCCCGAGCCGGAAGGGCCAAACAGTGTCGTCACGCCTTTGGCAGGAAGATCCAGCGCCACGTTGAGACTAAAACCTTCAAAAACAACTTCAAATCTGGCTTTAATGGACATTGACCGGAAACCTGCGATTAATGACATAAACCATCAACAGTACTATAAAAGTGAATGTCAGCAGACCCACTGAAAGTATGTGAGCTGCGCCATAGTCCAGCACCTCCACATGTTCGTATATGGCAATGGAGAGCACTTGCGTCTCCCCCGGAATACTGCCGCCCACCATTAACACCACGCCGAATTCGCCCATAGTATGTGTGAAACCCAGCACTGTGGCCGTGATATAGCCACGCATTGATAGTGGTAAAATGACGCTGAAAAAAGCATCCAGACGTGAAGCTCGTAGCAACAAAGCGACTTCCATGGGTTTTCTGCCCACAGTGACAAAAGAATTTTGCAACGGTTGTACTACAAAGGGTAGTGAATAAATTACTGAAGCGATCACCAATCCACTAAAAGTGAAAGTTAGCGCTGACCCTGTCAGCTCAGACCACGGCCCGCCAATCACACCGTTAGCACCAAGCACAATCAACAGATAAAAGCCCAATACCGTTGGTGGCAACACTAATGGCAACGCCACCAGCGCCTCAACCGTCGCCGCCCATTTTGATTTGCTGTGCGCCAGCCACCACGCCAGTGGTGTGCTGACCAGTAATAATATCAACGTAGTTACAGCGGCGAGCTTTAAAGTCAGTACAACAGGTGAAAGAAGATCCATCAAAGGTATACTCGGCAATACCACAAATATGAATTCTACCATGCCCTATTCAGACAATAGTACCCTTACTGAATATACCCATACTGTTTCATTACACCATGTGCGGCCTCACTTTTCAGAAACTCCAAAAAGTGTTTGGCACTGGAATTGTTTTTCCCATACTTCAATAATACGGCCTCTTGCTCTAATAACGGGTAGAGGTCTTGTGGCACTAGCCAATAAAACTTTTGATTAAAACGATTCTTTGGGCTCAACACTTGCGACAGAGCAACAAAGCCTAATTGAGCATTGCCACTGGCTACAAACTGAAATGTTTGGCCCACACTCTCACCTCGAACAAGCTTACCTTTCAGCGCAGACCACAGCCCGATTTTTTGTAAAACGTGCTTTGCCGCACTGCCATAAGGCGCAGTGCGCGTATTGGCAATGGCAATACGTTTGATATCAGGGTCACTTAGTCGTGCCTCATTAATGGGGTTTTTGTCACTACTCCACAACACTAAACGTCCGGTGACATAGATAAAGCGACTGTGCGACTCCGCTTTACCAAGTTTTACCAATTTTTCCGGATAGAGTGTGTCCGCCGAAAGCAGCACATCATAGGGCGCACCATTCACAATCTGAGCATAAAGTTTTCCGCTGGAAGCGCCACTGATAATGAGCCGATAGCCACTCAATTTTTCATATTCAGGAGCCAAGGCTTTAAGTGTCGCAAGAAAATTAGCAGCCACTGCCACACGAACTTCACCTGCCTGCGCTCCAGGCAATAAAAAAATCAAGACCAGAAGCGCAAGTTTTTTCATGAATTCAGTCTATCTATAGCCACACCAGAAAGAAAGCATGCATAGAGCAAGTTATATGAATGTTTTACTGACAGGCTCAGGAATATCACTTTCCAGATCATCCGTATCCAGTGCAGTGACTGAAAAATAGTAAGTGCCATCTTCAAAAGTATCGAATTTATATTCCATGGTGTATGCGTCGCTAATTTCAGCAACGGGAGCCAGCGAATCGGAACTTGTGCCCAGATAGACTTTATAGCCCGCTATTTCACTCATAGGAATAGTGCTTCCATCTGTACGGGTCGTTGGAGCGCTCCACTTAAGAGTGGCGGTGTTTCCAACCACTTCATTACTACCACCGCCACACCCCACCAAAATCAGACTCATAATGATAAGTACAACGCTAACGATATAGTTTTTCATAGTTTTCTCTTAATAGTATTGATAATAATTGACTCTATTATCGTACTAATAGCAAAAAACTTGATGTGACCGAAGTCGTATATTACTTAAAATATTTGCATACAATTTTTATCAAAAGTGAATCCGCTGAACCACTTCGAGATCAAGTGGCATATCAAGTTCTGATTGCAAAGTCTTTTTAAATTCGACCAATTCTTCATAGTTCAACGTCTCTTGAACAATAAAGTCGCACTTCACTATCAACACATCCGCGTGTTTAAGCTCCACATTTTCAATATGCACCGTTTTACCTGCAACCACATACTCCTTATCCTCCAAAACAGAGAGAACCCGGGAGTCAAAAGCCATCGTTGTAAACGAAAGGTAAAGCGGTATTGCGACAATCAACGCAGTCACCAAAGCATAAGTTAAACCTTTTTTTGCACGCTTGATCGGTGAAAACCCCATCACAAGAAAGGTCAGCGATGCAGCAAAAATAATGCCTACAAAGTTAGTAATAAACAGTAAAAATGCTTGATAAAATATATCCAGATTCATCCAGCCGAGACCAATACCGGCCGTAGCAAGCGGTGGCACTAGCGCAACCGCGATCGATACACCGGCAAGCGACCCGACAATTTTTTCATTATTTTGAGCATACGCTGCCGCTACACCCGATACGAGTGCTACCATCAAATCCAAAAGAGAGGGGCTGAGCCTTGCAGAAATTTCGTCCGTCAAATTTTCGAGCGGCAATATCAATGCAAGACTTGCTGCGCTGAACAAGGCAATTAATACTCCAGCCAACACCGTTCTCATCGAACTAAAGAGCAGACTTTGATCACTTCGAAGCACACCCATGGACGTTGACACAATCGGTTGCATCAAAGGAGCCAGCAACATGGCACCAATCACCACTGATGCACTATTCAAAAAAAGCCCGACTGTGGCCAATATTGTGCTCAAAAACATCAAAGTCACATACGTTGACTCTGTTTTCCCCTGTTTTCTAAGGTCGGCAAAAAGGTCTTTATAACGATTTTCACTGGCATGGGTGAAAAATGGCAACGTACCCTGCACATAGCTGACTTCCTCATTTGTCACAGGAAGGCCAGACAGCTTGAGCGTCTCCTTTTCTGAAGATTCTTTGCTGACTTCAGCCCAGAATTTTTCGCTTGCAATAAACTGAACTGCCTGTTTTTTGACTCTAAATTCAACGGGCGTTTGTGTGACCTTTTCCCCGTCAACCATCACATCAAGAGGCTGAGCGCTCTCGATACTCAGTGATTCGCTTTTGATAAACCCTACCGAATCCGGCAAATTCGTATTTTTTGACTTTTTGAAGATTGAAACATAAAGATAGTAGAGGTAATTCGCGATAGACGCTGGAGAGAGCAAAAGCGCGGAAAGCTTGCCATCGTTGACCGATAAAAAATCCTGAACCAGAGAGGATGCCCCTGTGTGATTATCATGCTCAATGATAACAACACCGCTGGCCGCAGTATTGATCTCCTGACCTTTTGCCGTGGTTAATTTGATTTTGTTCTGCTTGAGATGTTTTAGCTTCTTAACAGACTCTATAAGCAGTTTATACCGCTCGACAAATGAGATTTTCCTGTAAACAGCGCTACTATAAGTCAGCGGCGGAGCATCACCGATAACAGCTCCCCACAAAACGATTTCACTATTTGCATAGAGCAGATCCAGTGGTTTTGGCTCACTTTCCAGCGCTATTTTCAGCGATTCGTCTCTGTTTTTTGGAATTTCAAAGGTCGAACGAAGTGCACTTTGATTTTTCTGAGCCAGCAAAGCCACGCTAAAACCAGTCTCACTGGCTTTTTTCAGTATCTGTTTAATCTCATCGGTACTACCACAAGTGATCACCCGGTCGGCGCTTGTCACCGCTTCATCTATGATGAAATCTTCAATAAAAGTTGATTTAAAAAGAGTTGTATATTGACTTTTATTGATCTCTTCCGAAACAGCCTCACACTGTTTACCATAAACAAAATATACGTTTCCGATCACATCACTCATAGTTAAATTTTATTTTTTAGTTGCACGTCCCTGACGTTTGCGTTCATGCTCCAACAAGAACCTTTTACGTATACGAATATTCTTGGGTGTTAACTCAACCAATTCATCATCATTAATAAATTCCAGTGCTTGCTCCAAGGTCATGATGATCGGTGGTGTCAACTGAATATTCTCATCAGTACCCGATGCGCGCATATTAGTGAGCTGTTTACCTTTAAGTGGATTCACAACCAGATCGTTATCCCGCGAGTGGATACCAATCACCATGCCTTCGTAAACTTCCACACCATGTCCGATAAACATACGGCCACGACTCTGTAAGTTATAGATAGAAAATGACAGCGCTTTACCTGTGCCATTTGAGATCAAAACACCATTCGCACGACCACTGATATTGCCTGCTTTCATAGGCCCATAGTGATCAAATACATGATGTTTCAAACCGGTACCTGAAGTCAGGGTCAAAAATTCAGTCTGAAAACCGATCAAGCCACGCGCAGGAATCACGTAATCAATACGAACACGACCGTTACCGTCAGGCATCATATCTTTCAGTTCACCTTTGCGCTCACCCAAGGCTTCCATCACTGCACCTTGATGTACTTCTTCGATATCAATCGTCAGCATTTCATAAGGCTCATGCTTCTCACCATTGATCTCTTTGATGATGACTTCAGGCTGAGACACCGCTAGCTCATAACCTTCACGACGCATGGTTTCCAATAAAATAGAGAGGTGCAATTCACCACGACCTGATACGCGAAAACGATCCGCACTGTCCGTCTCGTCAACGCGAAGTGCCACATTATGAATTAACTCACGATCCAGACGCTCACGAATCTGGCGACTGGTCAAAAACTTACCTTCCTTGCCTGCAAAAGGAGAGTTATTAACCTGAAAAGTCATGCTGACGGTGGGTTCATCCACAGAGAGTGCAGGCAGTGCTTCAATTAAATCAGGATGGCACAGCGTATCCGAGATATTCAGATTATCAATTCCGGTAAAAGCGATAATATCCCCCGCTTGCACCTCATCCACTTCAACGCGATCCAATCCCAGAAATCCAAAAAGCTGAAGGACTCGTGCGTTTCTATTTTCGCCCTTACTATTAATAACAACGACTTGGGAATTCTTTTTGACCGTACCCCGTTTCACACGACCGGTACCGATAACACCAACATAACTCGAATAGGCCAATGAAATCACCTGCATCTGAAAAGGGCCATCCGAATCAACATCCGGCTTGGACACCTTTTCAACAATGGTTTCAAACAGCGGAGTCATATCACCATCGCGGGTATCATTTTCAAGCCCGGCATAACCATTCAGTGCGGAGGCATAAACAACAGGAAAATCCAGCTGTTCATCCGTCGCACCCAATTGATCAAACAATTCAAACACCTGATCCATCACCCAGTCAGGGCGAGCACCTGGACGGTCAATTTTATTGATAACAACAATAGGGTTTAAACCTAATGCAAATGCTTTTTGAGTCACAAAACGGGTTTGTGGCATCGGGCCATCCACAGCATCCACCAGCAAAAGTACCGAATCAACCATCGACAATACACGTTCAACTTCACCACCAAAGTCCGCATGACCTGGGGTATCTACGATATTAATATGATAATCATTCCAGTGAATTGCAGTATTTTTGGAAAGGATCGTAATACCGCGTTCTCTCTCAAGATCGTTGGAATCCATCGCTCGTTCGGGTAGTTTTTCGCGGTCGCCTAAAGTATCAGACTGTTGTAATAACTGATCCACAAGCGTCGTTTTGCCATGGTCAACGTGAGCAATAATTGCAATATTTCGAATTTTATCAATAGGTTTCATGAAATTAATATCTGTAAAGTCGTCAATGTAACGGAGCTTTTTAAAGCCCGCCTGTAAAAGTCGCGATATTATACACTTAATAAACAGAAACGCAGGGTTGAATTTGCTATTTTTTTTTGGCAAGGTGATCACCCATCCAATTTAAATAACTCAAAATCAAGAATAGCCGACGTGACTGCCCCTCTCGTTTCACTCATTATCTGTTGCTACAATCGAGCTCATCTTCTTCCCAAGACGCTTGAATCTGCATTTGCTCAGAGTTATCAGCCGATTGAAATTATCGTATTTGATGACGGCTCGGAAGATGACACCGAACAACTAATGGCAAGTTACAGTGATAGAGTCCATTATTATCGTCAACAAAATCAGGGGGTTTCTGCTGCGCGTAGCAACGCTTGTCGTTTGGCAAAAGGTGAATATATTGCTTTTCTGGATGATGATGATTTTATTCCGACTGAGCGAATCAATCTATTAATGGCTGCTTTAAAAGAGTATCCACAAGCTATTTTTGCAGTTGGAGATCTGGAGATTATTGATGATGAAGACCAATTAACCGGAAAACGCTGGCTGCCAAAAAACCACCTTGGCACACAAAAAAATGTTCTCTTCGGACATGGCGATGAAGCCGTGCTGTGGCCTCACGTTCCAGCGACGCCACATACCACACTATTTCGTAAAACTGATGGTGAAAAAATTGGCTGGTTTGATATAAAATACCGTTTTGCTGCTGAAGACAAAGACTTTTTTGCCCGTTTAGGACGTTTAGGACCGGTCGCCTATGTTCCTGAAGTGGTCTCTCATTATCGTTGTGGTCACTCATCGCTCACTAATAACAATAACCTGCGTACCTTTTATAGTCAGTTATTATTGTTTGAAAGCCATCTGCATAAAATCAGCCCCAAACGAGAAAAATTTCGACGGCACTTGCAACAACGAATATTGCAAACTTTGATAAAAATACAACAAAATAAAAATATGGATTCATTTCAACCCGATAATGTGGCAAATAATGACTTCAAACGAGCCATGGCATTATTAAACTTGGGTGACAAACTAAAATATTTTTGGGTTGCATGGATTAAGCACCCAATAAAAATGATTACATCACGGAAATAATTTATGAGTATTAATGACAAACCTCTGGTTACAATAGCGATACCCACTTACAACAGAGCTGATGGTTTCTTACCTCAAGCCATTGAGTGCGCTCTTAATCAAACTTATCCAAATCTGGAAATTCTTATTTCTGACAATCACTCGACCGACCAGACTGAAAGCACTGTTGCTAATTATCAAGATAAAAGAATCAAATATATCAAGCAGCCACAAAATATCGGTGCCAACAACAATTTCAACTTCTGCTTCGAGGAAGCTCGTGGGGAATTTGTCCTGCTCCTGCTTGATGATGACATGATCGACCCCGACTTTATTGAAGCATGTATGAATGCTGCTGAGACCCTGGATAATGTGGGTCTGGTTAGAACAGGAACACGCATCATTGATATGGAAGGAAACGTATTGATGCAAAGAGAAAACTCGGCATCGGGCATGCCGCCTACCGAGTTTTTTCTTGCGTGGTTCAATAACAAAATCACCTTGTATGTATGCAGTACACTTTTTAATACAGAAAAATTATGTGAAGTGGGTGGGTTTAACTCTAAACACAACTTATTTCAAGACGGCCTTGCCATATCAAAACTCATTGCAAAATATAATCATGCCAATGTAAAAGAGGTTAAAGCAGGGTTTCGTCAGCATGATAAAAACATGGGTGTCATCGCTGAATCTGATGCCTGGTGCGAAGACAGCCTCGATTTGCTAAAAAGCATATGTGACTCATCGGGGCAAGATAAAGCAATAATCAAAAGTGCCGGAATGACTTTTTTCTGCAGAATGAACTACACAGAAGCAGCTAGAATTACATCACCCTTTAAACGATTTTATGCCTATTACAGGGTTGCAAAGCACTTTGACTTTGCCTTTTCACCTTTTCAATTTGCCTTAAAAAAGGATATAAGACCTGCTTTACAAAAGTTAAAACGTCTTCTGGGTAGAATATTTTCCAATTAAAAAATGAGTAGCATGTTTGAAATGTTGGCTGATATAGTTTTCTAGAAAAACACAAATAGCCAAATTATTTATGCTAACCAAAATAATAATAAAAACCTAAACTCAACCAACAACTGATGAGTTTAGGTAGATAAAAGTAGCTAGCTCAGCCTTAGCCAGCTCAAGTTAATTACTTGTTACTGTAATAGGTTGTTGCCTCTCATAATCAAAACGTTCATTCCAA
>CAYXVC010000071.1:0-12117 GCA_964468225.1 uncultured Gammaproteobacteria bacterium | reverse complement strand
TCCAGTGGATGCGGCAATATCTTAAGGTAGGATTAAATCAATAGTTATGCATATTTATCCGTGTTGTGTATAATTACACAAAAAGCGAATAAATATGAATAATTGGCACTTCCCGCGACCTCAATTAGCACAGCACTATCTTGATATATTGGCGCTGGGTATCTCATCAAATTTAGCGATTATCGCACCCAGACGAAAAGGCAAGACTCTTTTTGTACTGCAAGACATTTCACCATTAGCTGAGAAAAACAAATATTTACCCGTCTATGCCAGCCTTTGGCAAAACATCAATGCACCCCATGAAGGGTTAATACTTGCTATTGAAGATGCCATAGAAGCTCTGGATAAAAGAGCGCCCATTAGCCGATTGCTGAAAGCCAAAATAAAAAGAACAACAGTCAGTAATGAATTGCTTGGAAAAATGGAGGTGGAGTTTGCCGATAAAGCAACAAAAGTCACAAGCAAAGAGTTATTGCTTTTGGAAAAGCGACTGGAGGAGCTACAAAAAAAAGCGGGCAAAAAAACTGTTTTACTTTTGATTGATGAAGTGCAGCACCTTGCAACATCATCTCTTTTTGATCCGTTAACTCATGCACTCAGAACGATGCTGGATAAACGTCAGGGATGTGTTAAAACAATTTTTACAGGCTCATCACGGCATTACATGAACCTGCTGTTTAACGAATCACAATCACCGTTCTATCACTTTGTAGAAACTGTACCTTTCCCGGATTTAGGGGAAGAGTTCATCAATTTTCTCATCACCAGACTGGATCAAGAGCACAGCATATCCATCAGTCAAAAATCACTGGGTCAAGCATTTAATGCGATTGACCAATCTCCCTACTGGATGATGAAACTCGTCGCCCACATGCTGACGTTTGGATCGGATATAGATAGCGCTCAGGAATATATCCTTGAACTGCTTGAAGCCGCTGAAGGTTTCGAGGATATCGCAAAGCGAATGAAGGCCATTGATAAAATCGTTTATCTGGCCTTGTCTGACAGTAAAAACCCTTTTTCAAAAAAACTGTTATCCAAAATTGATAAAGAGACTTCAGTGAAAGGAATTCCCTCAAATATTCAACGCGCAATCAAGCGCCTCGCACAACAAAATTTAATCAGTCAGATGGATAAAGGGACGTACCACATAGAAAAACCCGGTTTAAAACGGTATTTGCTTGAAGGCAGCTAATATTATTCGGGAGTATGCCGAGTAATTGGTACTGTTTTGTTTTATAATCCGCGCCCTTTCCGTGACTTAATTAACTATATAGAGACCTGATTTCATGTTCGAACCACACGCGAGCCCGAAAGTTCGTCTAAAAAATGACCTGCTTTCCGGGTTAACTGTTGCTCTGGCATTGGTGCCTGAAGCTGTTGCTTTTGCTTTTGTTGCTGGAGTTCAACCTCTTGTCGGGCTTTACGCTGCTTTTATGGTGGGGCTAATTACCGCTTGTATTGGTGGTCGGCCGGGTATGATTTCAGGTGCGACAGGCGCATTGGCTGTGGTGATGGTCGCGCTGGTGGCGGATCATGGTGTTGAATACTTGTTTGCTGCTGTGGTGTTGATGGGGGTTATTCAAATTTCAGCCGGCGTGTTGAAAATGGGTAAATTTATTCGCATGGTACCGTACCCCGTGATGTTGGGTTTTGTAAACGGCTTGGCCATTGTGATTTTTCTTGCGCAACTACAACACTTCCAAATGCCCGTTGGAGATGATGGGTCTGTTGAATGGTTGAGTGGCCCGGTTTTGGCGGTATTGCTGGGGCTTATTTTTCTGACCATGGCAATCATTCATTATTTGCCACGTTTTACCAAGGTAATTCCTTCGTCTCTGGCTGCGATTATCGTGGTGACAGCGCTTGTCATGATCTTCAATATGGATGTCAAAACAGTGGGCGATCTGGCATCAATATCGGGTGGCTTGCCTGACTTTCATATTCCAATGGTTCCACTGACCTGGGAAACACTCTGGATTATTTTACCGTACTCTATCATTCTGGCGGCTGTGGGGCTGATCGAATCGCTATTAACATTGACGCTCATTGATGAGCTGACTGATACACGCGGTCATGGTAACCGTGAATGTTTGGGGCAGGGAGCCGCAAATGTTGCCACGGGGTTCTTTGGCGGTATGGGGGGCTGTGCGATGATTGGCCAAAGCATGATCAATGTTAACTCGGGAGGACGTGGGCGTTTATCGGGCATTTCAGCCGCGCTATTCTTACTGGCATTTATTTTGTTCGCATCAGGCCTGATCGAAATGATTCCTCTGGCAGCGCTGATTGGCGTGATGTTTATTGTGGTCATTGGCACCTTTGAATGGTCAAGTTTTCGCATCCTGAAAAAAATCCCACGCACCGATGCCTTTGTTCTTATTTTGGTCTCTGGAGTCACTGTTGCAACCGACTTGGCAATGGCTGTTATTGTCGGAGTGATTGTGTCGGCACTTGCATTTGCCTGGAATGTTGCCAAACGCATGGACAGCCATACTTCTGTCGATGAAAATGGCAGCAAGATTTATGAATTAAGTGGTCCGCTGTTTTTTGGCTCTATCCAGAGCTTTCGTGATCTTTTTGACCCTAAAGGCGACCCTGATGATGTCGTCATTGACTTTAAAAACACGCGTGTTTACGACCACTCAGGGTTGGAAGCGATTGATGCTTTAGCAGTGCGCTATGTGAAAGTGGGTAAAAAGTTGCATATACGCCATCTCAGTCCTGAATGCAGAAAGTTATTGCATCAGGCGGAAGACCTTGTGGAAGTGAATGTGATTGAAGATCCAAAATACAAAGTTGCAGATAATCAGTTGGGTTAAGGAACGTTCACGAGATAACTTATGCATTACTTCCCCAAGGGTTATGCAACTCTACTGAGCTTTGCTGCATATCCAGGATATTTCTTGTAACCACCACACAATTATTCACCAAACCCGTAACGGCTATTAACCCATCAATTGCAGGTAGTGGCTTACCTGCAATTTCTGACTTTCCCTGTATTTCACCCCATTTAGATGCTACATACATATCTATTGGCAGTATTCGCCCGTCAAAGCGTTGTTTCAGATCTTCTTCAACCCATAGCTTAAGCCGATTTTTCCTTATTTCATTGTCTGATTTTTCTATGCCTTTTTCAATTTCTCCAAACGTGAGTACGCTGAGATATAGACTTTCTTCATTTTGCTTTTTCAGCCATGTAATTACTTTTTTATCTGGCTTTGGTTTTATGAGTTCAGAAATAACACAAGTATCAAGAAGATATCTCATAAACTGATTTCTCTCGGAATATCTTTATTTCTTGTGGTTTCTTCAAGCGCAACCTCTGCAAGAGGAGATTCTCGAAAAAACTTTATCAAATCTGTTTTAGGTCTGGTAATTTTTGTGTACTCTTCAAACGATAGTACTACTACAGCTTTATCTCCATACTTTGTCACAATTTGTGGCTCTTTGTGCATAGCATATTCAACCAATTGACTAAATCTACTCTTCGCTTCCTGTAATTGCCATGTATTATCTTTCATAATTTCACCCAAGCATGCGGACTAGTATGACTAGACTTTAGCTCTTGTTTTTGGGTTTGTCAAATTGGGAATGCCCCTTAAGGCACGGGAACGCGTTGCAATAATTCGTCTATAAAAATATCGGTTGTAATACCGTCGGCTTCCGCTTCAAAAGAGAGGATGAGACGATGGCGTAAAACATCATGCGCCATTGCCTGAATATCTTCAGGAGAGACATAATCACGCCCTTGTAGCCATGCGTGGGCGCGAGCACACCGATCCAGCGCAATAGTGGCGCGGGGGCTGGCACCAAACCGATGCCATTGTTGAAGGTCATCACCATAAGGTTCCGGGCGACGTGTTGCGGTGATTAATTGCAAAATATACTCTTCGAGTGAAGGTGACAAGTGTAATTCCAAAACTTCCTTACGTGCCGAAAAAACAGACTGCTGAGAAACTTCCACAGATTTTTTTTGTGTGTGATCCGACTGTTTTTGAAGTGCTTCATCCCGAGCCAATTGCAGTATGATTTTTTCTGCATGGATATCAGGGTAATCAATAACAACATGCATTAAAAATCGATCAAGCTGCGCTTCAGGGAGTGGGTATGTGCCTTCTTGCTCAATCGGGTTTTGTGTTGCCATCACCAAAAACAGGTCAGGTAACGGATAGGTCGTGCTCCCTACAGTAATTTGTCCTTCGCCCATTGCTTCGAGTAGCGCGGACTGTACTTTGGCTGGCGCACGATTAATTTCATCGGCCAGTAACAAGTTATGAAAAAGCGGCCCTTTTTGAAAAGTAAATGATCCATCTTGTGGCCGATAAATATCAGTGCCTGTGAGGTCGGCAGGCAATAAGTCCGGTGTAAACTGAACTCGGTGAAACTCACCTTCAATTCCGGTCGCTAATGTTTTTATCGCTTTTGTTTTGGCTAAACCGGGCGCCCCTTCAACAAGCAGATGGCCGTCGGCTAAAAGTGCAATAAGCAGGCGAATGACGAGCTTTTCTTGCCCTATAATTTGCTCAGTAATATGGTTTTTTAGCTGTTCGAATGTATGTTGTTCTGACATTTTAAAATAAATAATTAATTAATCGACGGAGGTTACGTTACATTTTTCTGCGTTTTGATACAACCGATTAAAACCATCAGAGCTTATTTTGCAATTTTTGGAGGCAATTGTAGCCGAAAAACCTCCGGTTTTATGTTATCTTTACGCATAGTTTTTGTTATTTATAACCTATTCGTTTTTTTTGTACTGGACAGTTATTAATGAATTTTCTGGATTTTGAACGTCCGATTGCGGAGCTTGAAGCTAAAATTGAAGAGCTGCGTCATCTGACAGGAGATAACGAACTTAATATTGGTGATGAGATCTCTCGTCTTGAAGAGAAGAGCAACTCATTAACAGAATCAATATTTTCGTCACTCTCTGTTTGGCAAGTGGCGCAATTGGCTCGTCATCCTCAGCGTCCTTATACGCTGGATTATATCGAGCGGATTTTTACCGACTTTGAAGAGCTGCATGGGGATCGTGCCTATGCGGATGATCATGCGATTGTGGGCGGCATTGCGCGGTTAGAGGAGCAGCCAGTGGTGGTGATTGGTCACCAAAAAGGACGCGATACTAAAGAGAAAATTCGTCGTAACTTTGGAATGCCGCGCCCGGAAGGGTATCGCAAAGCCAAGCGGCTGATGGAGATGGCCGAGCGCTTTAATATGCCGTTGCTGACTTTTATTGACACTCCGGGTGCTTATCCCGGTGTGGATGCGGAAGAGCGTGGTCAAAGTGAGGCGATTGCGACAAATCTTAAAATGATGTCGCAGCTCGATACACCCATTATCTGCACTGTCATTGGCGAAGGTGGATCAGGCGGTGCGCTGGCTATCGGTGTCGGAGATCGTCTGTTGATGCTGCAATACAGCACCTATTCAGTGATCTCGCCCGAAGGCTGTGCCACAATTTTGTGGAAAAGTGCGGACAAAGCATCGGAAGCAGCAGAGGCAATGGGGCTCACAGCAGATCGTTTGAAAGCGCTGGGTTTTGTCGATCAAATTGTTGATGAGCCTTTAGGCAGCGCTTATCGTAATTTTGATGCTATCGCTCAAAACCTTAAAACAGCGTTGCTTGAAAAGCTTGAAGAGCTGAAAGCTAAAAGCTCGGAAGAGCTGCTTGATGAACGTTACAAACGTTTGATGAGCTACGGTCAATTTAAAGAGTAAATGACACGGTTTTCATCTAAAAAGTTATTTACTTTATTACCTCAATCTTCCACGATACACCGCTACTGGATTGCTTACAGTGGCGGTCTCGACTCTCATGTTTTATTACATGCTATTGCTGACCTTAAAAATAAGTTGCCGGACATTGAATTGTGTGCGGTACATGTCAATCATAGCTTAAGTGTTGAAGCAAAAAGCTGGGCGCAGCACTGCCAAAATATCAGTGAGAAATTGCAAATAGATTGCCAGCAACTTGTTGTTGATGCGCACCCCAAAAAAGGTGAAAGTCCGGAAGCTGCGGCACGCGATGCGCGCTATCAGGCAATTTCTGGTTTGATTCAAGCCAACGACTGCCTACTCACTGCTCACCATCAGGATGATCAGGCGGAAACATTATTATTGCAGTTGTTACGGGGAGCTGGTGTACAAGGTTTAGCTGCAATGCCTGTTCAAACAAATTTCTCTCAGGGACAATTGGCTCGGCCACTGTTGTTATTTTCAAGGCAACAGTTGTATGAATATGCCAAACAGCACCAGCTGCATTGGATTAATGATCCGAGTAATGCAGAAACCGACTTTGATCGTAACTATCTACGGCATGAAGTGATGCCTTTGCTGCGCGCGCGCTGGCCTTCTGCTGCAAAAGTCATATCACGCAGTGCCAGTCATCATGCAGAATCATCACAATTGCTGGATATATTGGCAGAACAGGATTTCAGTGCTGCCATAGGCAGTCAACCAGATACTTTGTCGGTCAACTTTATAAAGCAGCTGGATGTGGCGCGTCAGCGCCTTTTGTTGCGATTCTGGATCAAGAAACTAAAATTACCCATGCCTGCGACTGTTCATGTTGAGCATATTTTGCACGATGCAGTGAATGCAGCGCCGGATGCAATGCCTTGCGTTCGTTGGTCAGGTGGCGAAGTGCGGCGCTATCAAGCTGATTTGTATGCGATGCCGCCTTTGAGTAGGTTTGATGCTTCATTGGAAATAGCATGGAAGCTCAATGCACCATTGGAGTTGCCAGAAAAAAATGGTTGCCTAGTGGCTAAAAAAGATGAAAGCCAAGAACTTTATAGTGATATCACAGAAGTGATCGTACGATTCCGTCAAGGTGGAGAGTCGTGCCGGCCTGTGGGAGTGAATTGCAGTAAATCGCTCAAAAAACTGTTTCAGGAAAAAAATATTCCACCATGGTTGCGTGATCGAACGCCCCTTCTTTATGTGAATGATCAGCTGGCCGTTGTGGTCGGGGCGTGTATTTGTGAACCGGAAAAGAATACGATTGGATGGCAGTTTGAATGGTCTTTATTTTCCCGATTTCATGTGAAATCGGAAAAGTCAGAATGATTGTAAAAATCAATCATTGAAATCTGTACGCAAAGAGCAGAAAATTACGGGCTGAAGTGGCAATAACTTAATAATTTATAAAATGACAAAATTTATTTTTATCACCGGTGGCGTGGTTTCCTCGCTAGGCAAAGGGATTGCAGCGGCTTCATTGGGCGCTATTCTGGAATCGCGTGGCTTGAAAGTCACAATGATTAAACTGGATCCTTACATTAATGTTGATCCGGGTACGATGAGCCCTTTTCAGCATGGCGAAGTATTTGTTACAAAAGATGGTGCAGAGACTGATCTGGATTTAGGCCATTACGAGCGTTTTTTAAGAACGACCATGACGCGTGCGAATAATTTTACCACCGGTCAGATCTACGAGAGCGTAATCAAAAAAGAGCGTCGCGGTGATTATAACGGCGCGACGGTGCAGGTGATTCCACATATCACCGATGAAATTAAGCGCTCTATTTATGAAGGCGCGGGTGATGCTGATATCGCTATGGTCGAAATTGGCGGAACCGTGGGTGATATTGAATCACTGCCATTTCTTGAAACCATTCGTCAAATGGGAATCGAGCTGGGACATGATCGCTGTGTTTTTATGCATTTGACTTTGGTTCCCTATCTTGCCGCCGCTGGAGAAATTAAAACCAAACCTACGCAGCACTCGGTGAAAGAGTTGCGCTCAATCGGTATTCAGCCTGATGTGTTGCTGTGTCGTTTAAATGAAACATTGCCGGATGATGAGCGGCGAAAAATTGCGCTGTTTACCAATGTCGAAAAACGCGCCGTCATTTCAGCAGTGGACGCGGATTGCATTTATAGCATTCCGCTTTTGCTTCATGAGCAAGGTCTGGATCAGATTGTCGTTGATAAATTGCGTCTGGATGTTCCTGATGCGGATCTTGGTGAATGGCAGCAGGTGCTGGATAATCGTGACCATGCTGACGGTGAAGTGAATATCGCTCTGGTCGGCAAATATGTAGAGTTGGCGGATGCTTATAAATCATTAACAGAAGCGCTGATTCATGCCGGTTTTCATACACGAACCCAGGTAAAAATTCACTGCATTGATTGCGAAACTATTGAAGACAACGGAACCGCTTGCCTGAAAAATATGGATGCGATTCTTGTACCGGGTGGCTTTGGTGAGCGCGGTGTTGAAGGTAAAATTGCAACGGTGGGTTATGCTCGGCGTAACAATGTGCCTTATTTGGGTATCTGTTTGGGTATGCAGGTTGCGGTGATTGAATATGCACGTAATGTTTCCGGCTTGAAAGGTGCGCATAGTACAGAATTTGATTCGAATACACCTTACCCTGTGATTGCATTGATTACTGAATGGACGACTGCCGATGGTTTGACTCAGCAGCGCAGTGAAGAGGATGATTTGGGTGGTACGATGCGGTTGGGTGCGCAAGAGTGTCGTTTAGTCGCTGGTTCCAAAGTACATCAGCTATATGGTAAAGAGGTGATTGTTGAGCGCCATCGTCACCGTTACGAGTACAATAATAATTTCTTGAAAACACTCAAAGAGAGTGGTCTGTCTATTAGTGGAACCTCAATGGATCAACAATTGATTGAAGTGGTGGAAATTCCATCGCACCCATGGTTTGTCGCGTGTCAGTTTCACCCCGAATTTACTTCGACACCACGCGACGGGCATCCTCTGTTTGATGGTTTTATTAACGCAGCGCGTGTGCACAGCGAACAACAAAAGAAGGGTTGAATCAAGATGAAACTGTGTGGTTTTAATGCAGGTTTGGAATTCCCGTTTTTTTTGATTGCCGGGCCGTGTGTGATTGAAAGCGAAAAGCTGGTTCTGGATATTGCAGAGCAGATGAAAGCGATGACGGATGAACTGGGTATTCCCTATATATTTAAAGCATCGTTCGATAAAGCAAACAGAACGTCCAGTAGTAGCTATCGTGGCCCAGGCCTTGAAGAAGGATTACGTATTCTGGAGAAAGTAAAGCTGCAAGTGGGTGTGCCAGTATTGACTGATGTGCATGAAGATACGCCGCTATGCGAAGTCTCCGATGTTGTCGATGTTTTACAAACGCCTGCATTTCTATGTCGGCAAACCAACTTTATTAAGAGCGTGGCCGAACAAAATTTGCCGGTAAATATCAAAAAGGGTCAGTTTTTAGCGCCGTGGGACATGACCAATGTGGTGGATAAAGCGAAGCAGACAGGCAACGAGCAGATTATGGTTTGTGAGCGCGGCGCGTCTTTCGGTTACAACACACTGATTTCCGATATGCGAGGCTTGGCAGAAATGCGTAAAACGGGTTGCCCCGTCGTATTTGATGCAACGCACTCGGTGCAGCAACCTGGCGGACAGGGCGGCAGCTCGGGAGGGCAGCGCGAATTTGTTCCTGTATTGGCTCGCGCCGCTGTTGCCAGTGGTGTTTCCGGTATTTTTATGGAAACGCACCCAGACCCGGAAAAAGCACTGAGCGATGGCCCGAATTCATGGCCACTGGCAGAAATGAAAGCACTGTTAACAGTATTAAAACAGATTGATTTAACAGTGAAAACAGCGGGTTTCGCTGAAGAAAATATGAAATAGCATTCCTAACCCTCTTTAGAAGCCACTGCGGTGCGAATAATCAGATACCCCGAAGCCACAGACATTGTAATGGCTCCACACATAGCGCCATAGCCAGCACCGGCTATGGCTGGTAACCATCCTGATTGCAGCTCATTAAGTTCAGTATTCCAGCTGGTGTAAAAAAAACAATAAGCGGTGGCAGATATACCCAATTGAGCATCAAGAAACCAGACCAGACTGCTGAGCAGTGCGCCGACAAAAAGTACAATCGCTAACGTTGTGTAAGTCGCGCTGGTCATGATGTGACGATGGCGCGCTACTTCGAAAAGCAGATAAAATCCAACTGCGAGAAATACGGAAATGGCGGAAGTGGAAAGTTGAATAAAGGGGCGTCCATCACTGACACTAAAAACCAGTGGGCACAACCAAGCTCCGATCAACGCACCAAAAATCACGCCAAATGCCAGTCCCGAAGGGTAGGGCGCGGCCAACCAGCGCAATGTGGGAGTCGCGCGCGTATGTCGGTGAATGAAATCATGCCAGTATGGAAAAAGCAAGCTAACCACCAAACCAAGCACCAGACCAAGTAACATGAACTCTGGAATAAGCCCTGCTGGATCAGGTGTCTCCCAAATAATCAATTCACTAGGTACAGGCTGGCTGAGTGAGCACATTTCATTGACCTGTCGCTCACTGATCTCGGTTCGATTTGGTGCAGGCCAGTCGTAAGCCCAGTAGACACCCAAAAAAATAAATCCCGTGAGTGCACCACCAATCGGCCCGGTGCTATACCACTGCAACCAAAGCTTTTGGGTATCTTCATTTCTAGGAGAGAGTGATCTCATCGTATAGCGAGCGAGTGTTGCCGCAATAGCTAATATGATAAAAAAGAAGGGCACCATGCCTGAGGCGGAGGAAAAAATGGGTGAGCGCCGATCCAGCAACAGGAGAAAGAAGACGCTTGTTGCAGCCAGTGCGACCAGAATATAAGGGAAAAAATCGTGCTTTTTTCGCGGCCGGATCATCGTGTCAAGCGGTTCAAAAGTGCCGATCAAGCCATAACAGGGTCAATACTTTTTCTTTGATGCGAATCCAGGCCGCGAGACAAAACATTTCGCGCAGGTACTTGTGTGCTGCCTCAGGTGTGCCACCAATGGCAGGGTCAACCAGATCACCAAGCAAGCCATCACGCAATTGCCTGCTCGCTAACCATTGACACCACAGAGTGAAGTGTCGGGAATTAATGCCCATGCACGCGGGGGGATCATCCATGTACTCAAAGGCATTAATATTATTGATGCGGTTACGAACTAAGCCGTAGATTATTGCAGCGACGATGACCAATATCATGCCGAACTGAGAGGCCTCAAACCCATTCAATATGACACCACCGATGGCAGCAAATAGTACGCATCGATCCAGATTTTCGAAGGTTGCCCCGCTATGTGTGCGAATCTGCTGTGTGCCGGGCTCGTTCACATCAAGGTTTCACCAGAAAACCGGGAATTTGAGCAACAGCCTCTTCCAGAATGGTGAGCGCTTGTAACCCGCGTGGTGTCAGCGTGTACAGCCTGCGCGGGATATAGAAATCCCCCTTTTTTACATGCGCTGGCGGTGATGTTTCGCGTTCAGATATCACTAGACCTTTCTTTTCCATGCGTTCCAGAGTGACGTAAATAGTTCCTTTCTTGAGTTTGAGTTTACCGGAAGACGAGCGGCGAACCAACTCCAGGCCAAAAAGTGGCGCTGTGCTTTCCCGTAATAAATGCGCAATTACCGCTTCGGTCAGGCTGAGTTTTTTTACGGGAGGAGAATTCACGATATCTATTTCCACATTTTATAGCATTATGTTGTTAAGTATAAAAAATAAAGTTGAACGTTATCATACAATGTATTATATTGCTGCGAAACTTATATTGTAAATGACGAAAATCAATAAGTGCATACCTTAGCTGTCATGACCTGCACTATATGGTATGGGATTTTGCAAGAAGTTCAACAGTGAAAATAATTAAATGGAGAGTGCAATCTTATGTCATCGGTGAAGTGGATTCAGGGCGTTGTTATTTCTTTGTCTTTGTTGTTAGGTGCATGTAGTGGGGGCGGAGGTGGAGAAGATACTCCTTCTACCACAGTCAGGGGTGAGGTCCCTATTTTAGACAGTTTAGAGGTAAATCCTGAAAGTGTCGATGTCGGTGCGCAGGCCACATTCAGTTGGAGTATCAGCGATGCAGATAGTGACACTCTGACCTGTAAACTGGATGTTGATGGTGACGGAAGTGATGACTACACCATAGATGATTGCTCAAACAACACTTTGCAAACTCATACCTATACGCAGGCAGGTGATTATGAGGTTCGTCTGACTGTTGAAGATGGTGCGAACTCTCCAGTCCAAAATACTCTTTCCCTGACTGTATCAGAACTGGTATCAGAGCCAAATCCAACACCAACACCAACACCAACAGATCCGACTCTAACTCCAATTTTGCTTGATG
>CAYXVC010000070.1:5134-12260 GCA_964468225.1 uncultured Gammaproteobacteria bacterium | reverse complement strand
ATTACTTGTTACTGTAATAGGTTGTTGCCTCTCATAATCAAAACGTTCATTCCAACTACCTCCCGTCGTGGTAAGCATAGTAAAATAGAAGTAGTTTGCGCCTACTGGTAGGTCTTGTGGCACAGTAAAGGTAAATTCTGCCGTGCCAACGCCGGCACTGACATTTTCAACCTCTGCATAATACTGAGTCCATGGGGCTTCATTTAACTGAAAAATAAACCTCAAATCTCTATTTGTTGACGCTTTATAGTCAACGAAAACGGTAGTTGTCTCTCCCTGACTCACCGATGTAGGGCCTGAAATAGGGTTTATTTCATCAATAGAATTGCTAACACCCGTTACGGTTATAGGTTGCTGCCTTTCATAATCAAAACGTTCATTCCAAGTACCTCCAGTCGTGGTAAGCATAGTAAAATAGAAGTAGTTTGCGCCTACTGGTAGGTCTTGTGGCACAGTAAAGGTAAATTCTGCCGTGCCAACGCCGGCACTGACATTTTCAACCTCTGCATAATACTGAGTCCATGGGGCTTCATTTAACTGAAAAATAAACCTCAAATCTCTATTTGTTGTTGCTTCATAATCTATTGCAACAGTTATCGTCTCACCCTGACTCACCAATGCAGAACCCGAAACAATATTTATTTTATCCTCAGAATTATCAGTGCTTTTTACTGTTACAGGCGCTTGGCTTTTATTATTAAAACGACTATTCCAATCACCTCCTAGAGGAGAAATAATCGTTTGGTATTGATAATTAATTCCTTCTGGTGCACTACTGTCTACCGTAAAGGCAATATCTACGGTACCAACACCAGCACTGACATTTGTTGTGCCAGAGCCATACGCAGTCCAAGGGGGTTCGTTAAGTTGTAATACGGCATTGATATCTCGATCATCTAGTGCGCCATAATCCACAGTAACAGTTATCATTTCGCCTTGACTAACCTGTGAAGGTCCGTTAACTGAATTGATCTTGTCATTTGAATTCGCCTGTACTACTTCAACTGAAGCCTGGCTCATATCGCTAAGACGATTATCCCAATTACCACCAGTGGGTGTAATATAAACCTGATAACTATAATTCGCACCTACTGGTACTTCAAGTGGTATGGTCAATGAAAATTGCTTACTGCCCAAACCAACAGCAACACTTTTTGTTAACGAGCTATATTCGGTAAAAGGCGCTTCGTTGAGCTTAAATACCGCGGTAATATCACGAGCAGTGGTCACTTCATACGAGACTGAAACGGTTACTGCTTCTTCTTGTGCAACCAGTGAAGGTCCATTGATTTGGGTGATTTTATTTTCAGTGGGTATGTATTGATAAACGCGCACATAATCAACATAGAGACTCGCCGGTAAATTTGCATCGTCTATAATTTGATTGCCACTCCAGTCCCAGCCGCCCAGGTTTTGTGTCAGCAGTATGTAGCTCTCCACACTGCCCACATTTGGATTTTCAAAAGTCCAGGTTGGTTGATCATCGATGTAAAAATCAATGCGTCCCGGCTGCCAGTTCATGGCATAAACATGGTAACCGTCGGCCGTGGGGGTGATATCTATTCTACCAGAATTTACTTTGGGATGCCCCGGAGCATAACCGCCCCAATGGACAGTATTAAAAGTGACATTATCTCCCCAAACGCCCAGCGATTCCATGATATCTACTTCCATGCCACCATTAAGTGTACTCGATGTAGAAGCCCATGGATCTTGCACTTCTAAACCAACTTCACTGCCGTAGTTATTATCAGCATAAGCACCGGCTCTGACAAAAGCATCATCGCTGGTAAAGATATTGGTATTATTGCTGCCGACACCTATTTCTATCTCAAGGCGTGGTCTATCCGCTTCATTTGCAGCTTCTTTACTGCCAAAGGTGATGAGGTTTGAGCGCATCGATAAATCGGCCAGTGCAAAACCGGCGTTTTCAAATGAAGCAATTTGAGTGTTGATATAGTCAGTAACATCGATAATCAAATATTCGCCTTGGTTGATCTCGTTTATTTCTCCTGCATTAGTACTTGCGTAAAAAAGTGCTAACCAAGCAGGGTCAAAATCGGGTTTAGTATTCCAAGTAATACTGCTTTCATTCCAATTATTATCCACAAGCCGATGAACTGATACATCTGAATAGTCGGTACTGTTGGTAAATGCTGTAACCATTATTTTAAGCTTTGCCGAGGTAACCGGTACATCAAGGGAGCTTAAATCAAATTTCAGGTAAGTTTCGTGATTTTTATCTGGATTGCCGTAATTCCCCCGGTCAGGCAGAGTCCAAAAAGCAGGCCATACACCAATAACCGCATCGTATTTCAGGCGTGCTTCAAAATAACCATACTTTTGGGTGAACTTTTGGAAAGTGGTAATTTCACTGGCAACATAGTCGTGATTTTCACCGGCGAACAATAAAGGTCTTTTTTCTGCCTTAATTTGAACATTACCGTTTTGTATCGATATAGTGTCTGGCGAATTACCACCAGTGCCATTAAAGCTAGCACCTCCAGTAGTCCATTTTTTTGGGTCTAAAGAGTTGCCATCAAAATTCTCTTCAAAGGTGAGTTGCCAATTACCGGGTACCGGTGGCTCTGCATACACACTATGACTGCTAAATAGTGTAATCATAAGTAGCACAGCATTAAAAAAGTGCGCTATTTTTTTCATCTTATTATCCTCTACTGTCCGGTTAAAAACAAAGGTGTTCTTGAAGCACCCCATTTCATTGGTTTGCGGTAAAATAGCAGTTTATGAGACAGCAATTTCACCCTCAAAAAAATCAGGAATAAAACATACTAACAGTATCTTCCACCAATTATTAAAATATTAATCCAGAGTACTTTATGAAACCAAATCAACGAGATTCATTAGTACGTTTTTTATTTGAGCAGGCACCACTGCGCGGTGAAGTCGTACATCTTGATCGATGTTGGCAAAATGCCATTAATGAACGTGACTACCCTAAACCCATACAAAAGTTACTGGGTGAAATGATGGCTGCCAGTGCATTGCTGGCTTCTACATTGAAATTTAAAGGCAGTCTGACATTGCAAATTCAGGGGGATGGCCCTGTCAGCCTGATGCTGATGGAAGCCACTTTTGAAAAAACCTTACGCGGTTTGGCGCAAATTTCTGAAGATCATGTTTCAAAAATTTCAAATGATAATTCTGACTATAAACTTAAAGAGATCATTGGCAATGGATTGCTGGTCATCACCATTGATCCCGGCCAAGGTGATAAACGTTATCAGGGAATCGTTGAAATTACAGGGGACTCTTTAGCTGAATGTCTGGAACATTACCTGGCCACCTCGCAGCAACTGGAAACTCGCCTCTGGCTGGCCGCAGACGAAAAACAGTGTGGCGGTATGCTATTACAAAAAATGCCAATAGAGATGCAAGGTGAAGCTATAGAAACCTGGGATCGCGCCATCATGTTAGCCAGCACTATCAAACAAGATGAACTGCTTGAACTTCCAGCAGACGATATTCTCCATCGCCTTTTTCACGAAGAGGAGCTACGGGTTTTCGAAGCTGAATCGATGAAGTTTTTCTGCCGCTGCTCTCGTGAAAAAGTCTCAGCCGTATTGAAAAATTTGGGTCAAAATGAAATCCAAAAAATTATTGAAGAAGAAAGCTTTATCGATATTGACTGCGAATATTGCGGCCAACACTACCAGTTTGATTCCGTTGATGCGCAACAAATTTTTAGTGATGATTGCAATATAAACACATCAAAATTGAAACATTAAAAGCCCTGTCTGGAAGATTGAATCTCTTCGAGCAACTGTTCATTATCCTGCAAGAGTTGCCGATGACCACGAGCAAGCTGTCTGGAACGAAGTGCAAACTGCTCGGCTTTTTTCAAGTCGCCACTTGAAAAATAGAGCATGGCCAGGCGATGCCAGGCATAGGCGTTACGTGGTTCTATACGCACGGCACGCTCGGTGAGTGCAATCGCTTCAGAAATATTACCCTGCCCCTCTTTATCGTCAGCTTGTGCAAGTAAAACCTGAGTGGGGCCAGTATTTTTGGTCTCAACATCAGCAGGCTGCTGCATTGGCCCTGTCACTGAACAGCCACCCAGTGTGAGTATTAACGCAAACATTAAATAGTATTTTTTCACTGAAACAACCCTTTAAATTTATCCCAGGACTTTTTTACCCCTTTTTTAGCACAAGGCGCTCTTTCATCCGGTGCTGTGCCAATAATAAAAGGAAGCAATTCAATATCAACGCATCCCTGATCCGCACGCAAGCCCGTTTGCCGATCAATCAAAATACTTTCAATACCTGAAGAAAATGAAATATCACTCTCAGCTCGGGAAATTTTAGCCATAATATCTGCCCAAATTTGTAATGCGCCACTTGAACCGGTCAAACCCATTTTTTGATTATCATCGCCACCGAGCCACACAACACCTGAAAAATCCTGTCCGAATCCGGCAAACCAGCTATCACGCAGATCATCTGTTGTTCCGGTTTTTCCAGCTAATACTATATTTTCAGGTATTCGTATCGCAACATTCCGGCCTGTTCCGTGACGGAATGCTTCGCGCAACCCGTAATTCACAAGAGATACCGTATCGGAATCAAAACGTTGCTCGGTATCCAGCGAATAACGCTGCAACGGCACACCTTTTTGGGTCAACACTTCCCGCACTGAGCGCAGTGGTGTATGAAACCCGCCATCGGCCAATGTTTGATACATTTGCGCCATATCGATGGGAGCCATCTCAACCGCACCCAACAACAACGATGGATAGTGCGGTAATTTCCGTTCAACACCTAAACCATACAATGTTTTTACGAACTCATCGATTCTCAATTCCATACCAAGATTTACAGTCGCCAGATTATAGGAGTGTGACAGCGCATCCACTAATAATACTGAGCCATGCGTGGTTTGATCATAGTTTTCAGGTCGCCAGACTTGCCCGTCTTTCATTGTAACTTGAATCGCCTCATCATTAATCAACGATGCCAATGTATAGTTCTTTGATAACGCAGACAGATAGAGTGCGGGTTTGAGCAAAGAGCCGACAGGGCGCTGAATATCAAGCGCACGATTAAAACCTTCAAAACGGACATTGCGCCCTCCTACAACCGCCGCCACTTCAGCACTGCCCACGCGTGTGATAACAACTCCACCCTGCAAAGTACCTGACGTAATATCACGATCTTTTTCCAGACGTTGAATCCACTGAACCGTCTCTTTTTCAGTAATCTTTTGAACCATCGGATCAAGTGTTGAAAATATGCGTAAACCTTCGCTTCGTAAATCTTTTGCTCGATAATCTTTTTGCAGGTTTCGTTTTACTAAATCAATAAAAGCAGGATAAAGGCCATGACCTCTATTGGGTTTAGGAGCAATATCCAGTGACGATTGCCTTGCTTCCAGAACCTGCTTTTGATCAATCAGATCATCGTCATAAAGCTTATCCAGAATCTGGTTGCGCCGTTTCAACGCTCGGTCTGCATTGCGCCGAGGGTCATAATAAGTAGGGCCACGCAATACGGCAACCAACAGGGCAATTTCAGAAGGAGTCAACTCACGCACGGGCTTATTAAAATAGAACTCACTGGCAAGACCAAAACCATGAATCGCTCGTACACCATCTTGCCCCAGATAAACCTCATTAACATAGGCCTCCAGAATCTCCCTCTTCTCATAACGCAGTTCCAATAACGATGACATAATCGCTTCATTAAACTTGCGCGTCAGTGTGCGTTCATTATTAAGATAGAAATTCTTAACCAACTGCTGGGTCAAGGTACTACCCCCTTGCACCACCTTTCCGGCACGAAAATTCACCCAGGCGGCACGAATAATACCGCGCCAATCGATACCGTGGTGATTGGAAAACTTTCGATCTTCAATAGCGAGCAGTGCCGCCAGCAACAGAACCGGAAGCTCTTCAATCTGAAGCAGGATTCGATCTTCTTTATGTGAGGGATAAATGGTACCAATCTGCATCGGCTCCAAACGAATCAGGTTCAACGACTCGCCCGTCGATACATCAGTCAACTGATCCAAACGATCGGCATTTATCTCCAGCTTTATTGAACGCGCTGGCTCCTGTCCATCCCAGTGTTGAAAGGCTCGAATAGAGATCACAAATTTATTGCCACGGCGCAAATAACTTCCAGCGACTAAACCATCACTGGATTCTTTATAACCAATTAATTTCAACTCAGAGTGCAAGCTATCCGCGTTAATAAATTTGCTGGGATAGAGCTCCAATGCCCGTGCATACACTCTGGATGGAACGGCCCAGCGTTTGCCTTCAAACTTTTTTTGAACCACATGATCGAGATAGAGCACATAGCCCGTCAAAGCAATCATTGATGGCAAAATAAGAGCCAACAGAAGTGATAACCATAGACGACGTGACGGTTTTTTTACTTCTTTAGCGTTCACTATTTAACACTTCAAGCGATGCTTCGGACAAAAAATATTCAGGGTTCACCCGTGTTTTATTTAAGCTCACACTCCAATGAAGGTGTGGCCCTGTAGCTCGCCCCGTTTGGCCAATCGTACCCAGTGCTGCACCGCGCTCAACCCTCTCATTTTCTTGCACATCAATACGTGCCATATGGCAATACATCGTAATCAAGCCTTGACCATGGTCAATAAATACCGAGTTGCCATTAAAAAAGAAATCACCCGTCAGAATAACTTTCCCAGCGGCTGGCGCATGAATAGGCGTTCCTTCCGGGGCAGCAATATCAATACCACTGTGTGGTTTACGTGGTTGATTATTGAAAAAACGCTTCAAACCAAACGGACTGCTGCGTACAGCAGCCACCGGCAAATCGAAATTTAGGTTCATATCAGAAGCGTCACTCCATGCTCTAAACGCTTGGCCCATTTGTCTCTTTTCTCGCCCGATTCTTTCCATGGATTTTTTGTTGGGACTCACTTTATTTTTATTTTTTATCGTAATGTATTGCGCTTCGTACTTTTTAGGATTCACACTGAAATGAACGATCTGTTTTTTGCTATTTTCAGACTCCACGGCGAGTTGATGCTTTCCAGCCTTCACATTCAAAGGAATTCCCACCACAGCTTGCCAACCATTATCAGCGCGAGAAACCAACACTCTTCGTTCACGATAATGCACAACAGG
>CAYXVC010000070.1:0-5034 GCA_964468225.1 uncultured Gammaproteobacteria bacterium | reverse complement strand
CGCTGTGTCAACCACATAAGCGTCTGCTGCTTTTGGGTCATACAACGAGCGTGAAGTTCCATTAATCGCATTTGGTATTGCTCAAACCGATTCAGCAACGCATCCCCATCAGGAGTCACCATTTCAGCCGCCACCGACGGCGTTGGCGCACGTTGGTCTGCGACAAAATCGGCAATCGTAAAATCAATTTCATGGCCTACGCCTGAAATAATGGGTGTCATCGCATAATAAATAGCTTGTGCCACCACCTCTTCATTAAAAGCCCATAAATCTTCAAGCGAACCGCCACCCCTAGCAACAATCAATACATCACAGGTTTGACCTTCATCCGCCCGTTCAATCGCCTTTGCAATTTGTTGCCCTGCCCCCTCGCCCTGAACCAGGGAGGGATAGATAATAACGTTCGCTAATGGATAACGCCGATTCAACACGGCAAGAATATCGCGGATTGCCGCACCTGTTGGTGATGTCACCACACCAACTGTTTTTGGATAATCTGGAAGCGGCTTTTTATTTCGCTCCTCAAATAGCCCTTCTCTATTAAGGCGATTCTTGAGTTGCTCAAAAGCGCGCTGCAAAGCACCATCACCTGCCGCTTCCATGTGTTCAACGATCAGCTGAAACTCACCTCGCCCCTCATAAAGGCTTACACGAACTCGCGCCAAAATTTGATTACCGCTCTTTGGAACAAAATCAATATAACGATTACGCGTGCGAAACATGGCGCAACGAACCTGAGATGCATCGTCCTTTAATGTGAAATAAAAATGTCCAGAAGATGGGCTGGCAAAATTTGAAATCTCACCTTCGACCCAAAGTAATGGAAAATTTCCCTCAAGAAGGCAACGTGCTTCGCTGTTGAGGTCAGAAATTGTGTAGATTTTTCGCTTTAAAGTGGAAGATTGACGCTCATTCATGCATTGATCATACCTTGAACATTCATTTTTTCACAGACAAGGTTTATAATGCGACACCGAAAATCTAACCGCTTGCATATACGGAGTGTTCCATGCGCCTCATTCAAGATGCCTTAACCTTTGATGATGTATTACTTCAACCGGATTACTCCGATATATTACCCAAAGAGGTCACGCTGAAAACAAAGCTGACTCGTAACATTAGCCTCAATATTCCACTTATCTCTTCTGCGATGGATACGGTCACAGAATCTCGATTAGCCATCGCGCTAGCTCAGGAAGGTGGCATGGGAATTATCCATAAAAACATGACATCGGCTCAGCAAGCAGCAGAAGTGCTTCGGGTGAAAAAGTTTGAAAGTGGCATCATTACGGAACCGGTCACCACCACCGCTGACACCACAATTCGTGATGTATTGGAAATTACCCGCACCAATAACATATCAGGCGTTCCTGTTGTTGACGGCGAAAACCTGCTCGGTATTGTCACCAGTCGCGACCTACGCTTTGAAACGCAACTTGATGATCCCATTACCAATATCATGACGCCAAAAGAGCGCTTGATCACCGTCAAAGAAGGTGCCAATCGTGAAGAGATTCTTAAACTGCTACACAAGCATCGCATTGAAAAGCTGCTGGTGATTAATGATGAATTTCATCTACGTGGAATGATCACTGTCAAAGATATTCAAAAATCAACAGATTTTCCTAATGCATGTAAAGATGAATTGGGTCGATTACGTGTTGGCGCAGCGGTCGGCACCGGCGCTGAGACTGAGGAGCGTATTGCTGCACTAGTGGCTGCTGATGTTGATGTGATTGTTGTGGATACGGCGCATGGTCACTCGAAAGGTGTACTGGATCGCGTTCAGTGGGTTAAAAAGAACTATCCGGAAATTCAGGTCATTGGCGGCAATATTGCCACTGCAAAAGCAGCCCGAGCATTAGTGGATGCGGGCGCGGATGCAGTCAAGGTCGGTATCGGCCCTGGCTCTATTTGTACCACACGCATCGTCACAGGTGTAGGCGTACCTCAGATCAGCGCTATCAACAATATTGCCAAAGAACTTGAAGGCACAGGTGTTCCTATTATCGCAGATGGTGGTATTCGCTATTCAGGCGACATTGCCAAAGCGATTGCCGCTGGTGCTTACATCGTCATGATTGGTGGCATGTTTGCAGGCACTGAGGAATCACCAGGTGAAGTGGAGCTATTTCAGGGTCGAACCTATAAATCCTATCGTGGCATGGGCTCTCTGGGCGCGATGCAACAAGGCTCCAGCGATCGCTATTTTCAGGATGGGTCTCAAGCGGAAAAGCTCGTGCCAGAAGGCATTGAAGGACGAGTGGCTTACAAAGGCAGCATCATTGCCATTATCCATCAGCTCATGGGCGGAGTTCGTGCCAGCATGGGCTATACCGGTTGTAAAAATTTAACTGAAATGCGTACAAAACCTGAGTTCGTTCGTGTCAGTAGCGCGGGTATGCAAGAGAGTCATGTTCATGATGTCACGATCGTCAAAGAAGCTCCGAATTACCACAGAGGAAATTAAGTCTAAAACCATGACTCATTCACATAATATTCACGATCACCGTATTCTGGTTTTGGATTTCGGTTCGCAATACACACAACTGATTGGTCGTCGCATCCGTGAACTGGGTGTTTATTGCGAAATACTCCCTTACGATATTGATGCGGATGATATCCGTGCGTTCAAACCCAAAGGTATTATTCTTTCGGGCGGCCCTGAATCTGTGACAGGTCAAGATTCACCAACGGCACCTTCCATTGTTTTTGAACTGAATGTTCCTGTTCTTGGCATCTGTTATGGCATGCAAACCATGACGACTCAACTGGGTGGCAAAGTAGAATCATCATCTCATCGTGAATTTGGCTATGCACAAGTACGCGCCCGTGGCCACTCAAATTTATTACGTGATATCGAAGACCATACCACCGAAGAAGGCTACGGTATGCTTGACGTGTGGATGAGTCATGGTGACAAGGTGACTGAACTGCCGGATGGTTTTATTCGCATTGCCAGCACAGAGTCGGCTCCCATTGCAGGCATTGGTGATGAATCACGCCATTTTTACGGCATACAGTTTCACCCGGAAGTGACTCATACACATCAGGGTGGACGTATTTTACAGCGTTTCATCGTTGATATTTGCCAATGTGAAGCCCTCTGGACTACTGAAAACATTGCTGAAGATAGCATCCAGCAGCTAAAAGAGAAGCTGGGTAATGATGAAGTATTGCTCGCACTCTCAGGCGGCGTGGACTCTTCCGTGGTTGCCGCCCTGCTCCATAAAGCCATTGGCGACAAACTCACCTGTATTTTTGTTGATAACGGTCTGCTTCGTTTAAATGAAGGCGATCAAGTGATGGCAACCTTCAACAAGCACATGGGCATCAAAGTGATTCGCGTTGATGCTGAAGATCGCTTTCTCAATGCACTGAAAGGCCAAACCGATCCTGAGAAAAAACGCAAAATTATCGGCAATCTATTTATCAAAATTTTTGAAGAAGAGTCTGAAAAGCTGAATGACATTAAATGGCTGGCTCAAGGGACAATCTATCCTGATGTGATTGAGTCCGCAGGTTCTAAAACTGGCAAGGCACATGTTATTAAAACCCACCATAATGTCGGCGGTCTGCCTGACACAATGAAGCTCGAACTGGTCGAACCTCTGCGTGAACTTTTCAAAGATGAAGTCAGAAAACTGGGCGTGGAATTAGGTCTGCCTCATGACATGGTTTATCGCCACCCTTTTCCGGGCCCTGGCTTAGGAGTACGTATTTTAGGTGAAGTGAAAAAAGAGTTTGCTGATCTGTTACGCCCTGCTGATGCCATTTTTCTCGAAGAATTGCATAACCATGATTTGTATAATTCTACAAGTCAGGCCTTCGCCGTTTTTCTACCTATAAAATCTGTTGGGGTGATGGGTGATGGACGACGTTATGATTATGTGATTGCATTGCGTGCTGTTGAAACCATTGATTTCATGACCGCACGCTGGGCGCATCTGCCTTACGACATGCTTGATATTGTATCCCGCAGAATTATCAATGAAATTGATGGGATTTCCCGTGTCACTTATGACATTTCAGGAAAACCACCCGCGACCATTGAATGGGAATAAACGCAAAATCTGACGAAGAGTGGATCGGCCACGCTCTGAATTTAGCAAAACACGCTGAATCCATGGGCGAAATTCCTGTCGGTGCAGTTATTGTTAAAGATAACGAGATTATTGGGGAAGGCTGGAATCAATCTATCACAACTCATGATCCGACGGCTCACGCAGAGATCATTGCACTTCGATTCGCTGCAAAAACGATAGGAAATTATCGTTTATGTAATGCAACACTTTATGTCACATTAGAACCCTGTGCAATGTGTGCAGGAGCAATGATTCATGCTCGAATAAAGCGTATTGTTTATGGAGCAAGTGATCCAAAAACAGGGGCTGCCGGAACTGTTTTTAACTTACTGAATCATGACAAACTGAACCATAGGGTAAACTGCACAAACGGGGTAAAGGCCAACGAGTGTGGCCAATTACTATCACAATTTTTTAAATCAAAAAGGAAAGCCGGAAACAATTCAATTCAAAAGTAATTTTAATTTTTCAATCTGGGGTTTTGTCTGTTTTCGGATTAAACCAGGTATTGCGGAACGATCAATCATTATAAAAAGTGCACTGTCACCCATATTCTCGACAACAATCTTTCCCTCTTCAAACTCAATAACAGAGCGCGCCAATGACCCAAAGCCGGATTTTTGACCCAAAACCTGAAAATGCTTAGCTGAGCTAAATATTAAAGGCCTAAAAGTACCTTCATTCAATTTTTCAAGGGTATTGCAAGCTAAAATAGTACCATTAGCTGTAACGATAATAGCAGCATCAATTAAATTTACTTTGTTTAGCTCGGATAAAATCGAGTCTATTGCTTCTTGATTATATGCAGGATGAGTAATTAAAACTTCACTGATATTGTCATGTTTTTCAGGTGCAATTTTGGGCTTGGGCTTGGGGGGCTTGGGCTCTATCTTAGGCTTTGGCTTTGGCTTTGGCTTTGGCTTTGGCTTTGGCTTTGGCTTTGGCTTTG
>CAYXVC010000069.1:9783-12272 GCA_964468225.1 uncultured Gammaproteobacteria bacterium | reverse complement strand
GATACTCGCCCTGCCAATAGATCGCTCATATGTACGTCATGGCAATCAAAGCCCGCATGGTCGAATGCGGCGGCCATCTCGATCTGGCCATTCACGCCCTGTTCTCGTAACACGGCCATGCGAGGGCGAATCCCCTGAGTAATATAGGGCGCTGCAATATCTTCTTCAGGGTCAAAGCTTAATTTGATATTTAAACCCGGATCTTCTTCATCGAGAATGGTGGCATACTCTTGATCGGCACATTCGGGGTTATCTCGCAAAGCCTGCATGCGCCACGATGTTTCAGACCAGAGTCGTTGGAAGTTAACGCGGCTGTCGGCCAAAATTTCCTGATCATCGTATCTGAATGCAATGCGATCATCATCATTGATTTGCGCAATGACATGAACATGGTCGTCGAGGTCTGCGTCATCCAGTAAATCGAGCACTTTTTCCGTATCAGCGACTTGAATCACAGCGCCTAATTCTTCGCTGAATAGTGCAGCCATCACATCATCACCTAACTCGTCGAGCTTGCAGGTGATACCTGTGTGACCGGCAAAAGCCATCTCACAAAGCGTAGCGAATAAGCCACCATCGGAACGATCATGATAAGCCAATAACAATCCAGCTTGATTCATGGCCTGAATCACTTCAAAGAATTTTTTGAAAGTGTCTGCATCATCCAGATCAGGTGCTTGATTGCCAACCTGATTATAAACTTGCGCCAGACTCGAACCTGCCAAACGATTTTTGCCTTGACCCAGATCAATCAAAATCAGGCTCGTATCGGCTTGGTCGGTGATCAGTTGTGGTGTGAGCGTTTTACGAGCATCAATGACAGGTGAAAAAGCACTGATAATCAGTGAGAGCGGTGAGGTCATTTCCTGTTTTTGACCACGCTCTTGCCAAACCGTTTTCATCGACAGGGAATCTTTGCCGACTGGAATTGCAATACCCAAAGCGGGGCAGAGTTCCATGCCTACGGCATGAACCGTATCATACAGCCCAGCATCTTCTCCGTCATGACCGGCCGCTGCCATCCAGTTGGCAGAAAGTTTGATATCACCCATTTTGTTGATGCGTGCTGCGGCCAGATTGGTCAGTGCTTCACCAATCGCCATACGCCCGGAAGCAACAGGGTCGGTGAGTGCAATCGGAGCACGCTCACCCATCGCCATCGCTTCTCCGGTATAGCCATCAAAATCGGTGAGTGTCACCGCAACATCTGCAACCGGAATTTGCCACGGCCCAACCATCTGATCACGACTGACCAATCCCGTAATGCTACGATCACCAATCGTGATCAAAAAACTTTTGTCTGCAACGGTGGGTAGGCGCAATATACGCATGGCGGCATCATGAAAATCAATGCCCTCTAAATTGATTTCACCCTTATCAAATGGGCGACGAGTCACATCACGGAACATTTTGGGTGGTTTACCCAAAAGCAGTGACAAAGGCAGGTCAACGGGCTGATTATCAAACAGGGAATCATCGAGTATTAAATCCTGTTCAATCGTCGCTTCACCGATCACGGCATAGGGGCAGCGTTCGCGTTCGCACAGTGATTTGAATAGTTCTAAATCTTCAGAAGTGATCGCCAGCATATAACGCTCTTGCGACTCATTGCACCAAATCTGCATGGGCGACATGCTGGAATCATCACAGGGCATATCTCGTAATCTGACTTTTGCACCACGATTACAGTCGTTCACCAATTCAGGCAGTGCATTGGAAATACCACCTGCACCCACATCATGAATCGCGACGATCGGATTGTGCTTCATGCGCCAGCAAGCATCAATCACTTCCTGACAGCGGCGTTCCATTTCGGGGTTGCCACGTTGTACCGATGCAAAATCCAGTGTTTCACTACTAGTGCCACTTTCAACGGAAGAGGCCGCGCTGCCGCCGAGGCCAATCAGCATGGCTGGGCCACCGAGCACGATCAGGTGCGTGTCAGCAGGGATAGGGTTTTTATCAATATATTGTTCACGAATAGAGCCGAGGCCGCCCGCGATCATGATGGGCTTATGATAACCACGCAGCTCTTCGCCATTGGAGCCGGGCGCTTTATCTTCATAAGTACGAAAGTAACCACAGAGATTAGGACGACCAAACTCATTATTGAATGCAGCAGCGCCAATGGGGCCTTCGAGCATGATATCCAGTGCAGAGGCGATGCGCTCCGGTTTGCCAAAGTCAGTTTCCCAAGGTTGCTCTGCATTGGGGATTCTCAGGTTGGAAACAGAGAACCCAGACAATCCCGCTTTAGGTTTACTGCCACGACCTGTGGCACCTTCATCACGAATTTCACCGCCAGCCCCCGTTGCTGCCCCTGCAAAAGGTGAGATGGCGGTGGGGTGGTTGTGTGTTTCCACTTTCATCAATATATGGTTGATTTCTTCAGTGTGTTCGTAACTGTTTGATTCAGGGTCGGGGTAAAATTTATAAGCAGGGGAGCCTTGAATCACCGATGAGTTGTCATGGTAAGCCGACAAAACACC
>CAYXVC010000069.1:0-9683 GCA_964468225.1 uncultured Gammaproteobacteria bacterium | reverse complement strand
ACATAATAATTGATACCACGCTCGATACGTTTGATTTTGTTTAATCCGCAAATATGCAAAATATCGGTGGCTTTGCTCGACCAGGGCGAAATGGTTTCCGGTCGGGGAGTGATCAGAAACAGTTGTCCATCGGGTGTTTCAGAGAATTTTTCTTCGCCTGAATCAAGCAAATTATTGAGCAGGGTGAGTTCATCGTGGCTCAGCGCTTGTTTGTCATCAATAAAGTGAGTAAATTCTGCTTTGATGGCAGAAATATCCGGAAACTGAGTCTGTAGAGTGGCCAGAAGTTTCTTTTGACGAAAAAGCGAAAGAGCAATAGAACCGCGAAGTTGAAACATGATGCCTCTAATTTCTATAGTAGCTGAAAAAAACCGGCATTTTACCATTGTCTGGTTCACTTCGCCGCGAAATAATGAATATGGTAGTCTGATGAAAAACAGTGATGGAGATAATTTAGTGAATCAATATTTGAAGATATTATCCGTGGGCTTGGTAGCGTGGGGGATTGCAGTGATTTCCAGTGACTACCTGATGCCACAATCAGCAATTGCAAAAGCAGAGTATGCAGTTAAATATAATGAGCTGGAAAACAAAACTAAAACGAATAGTAAAATTACAAAAGAAGACATAGATCAGCTTGAAGTGCTTTTCCGGGCGCTTAATTCAGAAAAAAATATTAAAGATGATCTGATTAGTATTGGCATCAAGTATGGAATCTATTTTCTTTTGTTGATTCCATTGATTATTTGGGCGGCAAGAAATATTAATCTGGAAAATAATAGTGTGATTGCAAGTTCAGGGCTTATTTTTTTATCGTTTATCCTTTTTAACTCTATCGTTATTGGTGGTGTATTTGCTGCACTGTTTTTTGTAGTGGCTATTGCTTTTAAAAAAACTTCTCAATAATAAATAAAATTTTGCAAAAAAACTGTCGAATAATTTTACAGAAAAGTTTGAATTTAATGCGAAAAAGCAGTGGTTTATCCCTTCTATTAGAATGGTTAAATAAGGGGTGCTGTTGTGGTGTGGGTTGATTGGATTTGACGGCTTAAAAACATTCAAAAAACTGTCAATATATTTTACAATGTGGCGTATAAAAACATAATATCTTTTTTTATTTCAAGGTGTTATTGTTGGTTTCAAGCCTGATCTCAAAAGGTTTCAATCAACTTCTAAATCGGGTTTACGGTGCAAGGAGGCATCGTTTTATCTGGCGGTGAAAGTCGTCAGTTGTTCTGATTCATTCAGGGCAGCCGCTGGAGCCATGGATGACCCCAGCGGTACTTCTTTCCTAGCGCATAAAATTAAACAGTGACAGCCCCTGAATTTTAGTAAAAGACTGATAAGCGGCATCCAGCCCTGTGAGTTGCGCTTGAAAACGTGATATGACTTCAGCAAAATCAACATCTTTAAGTTCAGAAACCTGAGATTTCATATTAATCAGCAGATCTGCATTACTGCTTTGCTGGTTTTCAATCGTTGCAAGACGTGCGCCTGTGCTGGTTCGAACCATGCTGATGTTGGTCATCGCTTTATCCAGACTGGAGAGCGCACTATTGACACCGTTATTCAGTGTTGCACCCTCTGAGTTTTCAAGCGTTGTAATTAACTGATCAATAGTCGTAAAAATATCTTGTCTGGACGATGGATTGAGGGTGAATTGGTCGCCTGTTTCAGGATTGCCACTGATTTCTGTTTGAACTCCTGAAAATGAAATGGTCTGTCCTGATTTATATTCTCCTCCTGCCACAATTTCACCGCTGCTGCTGGTGACAATATAACTATCCGCGCTGTTTTCAAAAGTGATCGTATTACTGGCTCCAGATGCACCGGTAAGTGTTGATCCAAAATATCCTGTCATATTATCCGCATCTTCAGCTACTCCAGCGGTTGTATTGAGTGTTTCGTTGAGCTTTATGGGTTCTGAATTAGGTGCGATATTTGAAAATATTAACTGATCATTATCGACATAAGCTTTAACGCCCGTGGTTGTACTATCATCATTAATAACATCCGCCAGCTCGGATAAATTGGTGAGAGGGGCATCGCCTTCGTTTTGGCTATAAACAAGTGCATTATTAATGCGTAGTTCGTACTGTAAGGTATTACCTGCATTACCATCAGCGATGGTGCCTATCGTGCCATCTGCGGTTGCTGATGAATTAATACCCATTGCAATCTGGTAGCGGTCACTATCGTATTGTGATGAATTAACGACTGTGCCAGGGTCAATGATACCGGAACCCTGATTTGAGGCCGCTGAACCCACTTCAAAAGTACCATTGCCGGTGTCAATGGCACGAAAAACCTCACTGCCTGTATTGCCGACGGCAATTTGCCGTGTATTACTGATTTGTAAAAAACGCTGATTTTCATCACCGTTGTATTTAAAAGTACCATCTGTTTCACGACTAAAAGGCAGAGTTTGGCTCTTGAAACCTGAGAAAAGATATTCACCATTGGCGGTTTTACTGTTGGCTGCATCAAGCAGTGAATCGAGTGTTGTGCGAAGCTCTGTTGCAATCATGGCGCGTGTTTCGGGCGTTTGAGTGGCATTATTGGCTTGCAAGGTCAACTCTTTTATACGCTGTAAATTGCTTCCTACGCTATCGAGCACACTCTCTTCAAATGACAGACGATTTTTCAAAAGGTTGGAGTTGCTTTGATATTGATCGGTTGATGCAATAGCCTGATTGAGTTTAAGAATACTCGCGGCTGCAACCGGATCATCTGAAGCCTTTGAAAATTTTTCACCCGTACTGAGTTGCATCTGTGTTTTATTTAACTCAGTCTGGAGATTGCTAATGGTTCGGCCTTGTTGTTGGTAAAACTGGGGGGTAGAAATACGCATTGCGATCACCTGACTGCATTAAGTAAAGTATCAAACATTGAATTAGCAACAGTAATGACTTGGGCAGAGGCTTGATACGCTTGCTCATAGCGCATCAGGTTTGCTGCTTCCTCATCCAGATTCACTCCTGACTTGGCATCTCTGGCTTGTTGGCTTTGAACCAGCAGAGCCGTTTGTGTTTCCAGATTAATATTGGCCTGTTGTGTGCTGGAACCTACTTTGCTGGCTAGCTGGCCATAAAGGTCACCAAAGGTCGTAGTGCCGTCATTCAACTTTTGAGTCGATTGCAAGTCCGCCATTTTCATTATGTTACGGTTATCACCTACACCACTTTGATTGGGATTGATGCTAAAGGTATCTCCCGAATTAGGTGCGCCTGTGACTGATGTTGATATGCCATTAAATGTGATGGCTGAACCCGATGCGTATGCATTGCTTGTCACTGGAGTATTTGTGTCATCAAGTACAATGTAGCTATCCGCACTGTTGTTGAATGTAGTGGTCACTTCAGGATTACTCTGCCCGGTTAGAGTTGCTCCAAAGTAGCCTGTGACAGTATCTCCGTCTTCAATCGTGCCATTTGTGGTGGATAAGGTCTCTGTTACACTGATTGCACGCGGGGAGGGGGGGTCATTGGTCAGAAAAATTTGACCATTATCAACGTAAGATTTCACGCCCGTATTGGCGGTATCGAGATTAATCTCAGCACTGAGCGCATCCAAGTCCGCCAATGATGCACCTGCTTCATTTTGTACATAAACAGGGATATCATTAATTTTCAGTTCATATTGCAGGTCACTATTACCGCCATTATCGACAATAGCGCCCCGTGTTGCACCTGCATCGGCAATAGCACCTGCGTTTGTTGCCATTTGTACTGTGTAATCGCCTGCAATAAATGTGGTTGGATCTGCAATGATGGTATTATTTGCACTGCCCGAACCCGTATTTTCAAACGCCGCTGCACTCACTAAAGGTGCCGCTGCCGCTATATCATTCACATTAGTGATCGCGACACCCATTGCCGTTGCAGCATCACGCGTCGGTTGTATTAGAAGTCGGTCACCTACCGCCATACCCCCGGAATTGAGATTAAACTCAACACCATCGACAGTTTCTGGGTTCGTTGGAAATTGACTCAGCTTTGTCACTTGCTGGTCTGACATACGAGTCAGTTGGTAGCCTTCAGTGGTTCGTTCTAATGCATAATCACTGCCTGTCAGTTGGTTTGGGTTGCTGATTGAGGCATCAATGACGGCGCTGCCTCGATTGTCTGCATGTGTTAATACACTGACATCCGATTGGTCAATGGGGGTAAAAAAATCCCCCCCCGCATTGCCATTTAAATCAATACCCGCTCGATTTTGTTCGTTAAATGCGGTAGTCACACCTATTGCCATCATGCCAAGCGTGTTGCGAGTTTCGTCTAACACCTGGCTGCGAAAATCAAGTACACCACCGATCTCTCCGCTGCCTTTCATTAAATTAGAGATGCTTACTTTTCCGCCGGCAGAATCGATCATGACTTCCATTTGTGATGGATCAAACCCGTTGCGTTCTGTACTTAAATTAAAAGAATCAAAACCCGCTACCACGGTTTGGCCACTGCCAATGAATACATTCATGGCGCCATCTTCTTGTACAACGGTCGTCACAGCAGTGAGCTTTGAGAGCTCTTGAACCATCTGGTCTCGTTGATCGAGAAGATTGCTGGACTGAGAGAGTCCACTGGATTGGGTATTAAAAATACGTTGATTAATATCCGCAATACCACTGGACAAGCTATTAATTTGACCTGTTAAAGTATTTAATCTTCCATTAAGGCCATTATTAAGTTGATCCAGTCGTTGGCCGAGTGAGTTAAAATTGCTCGCCAGAGTTTCGGCTTCACTTAATAACACTTGACGTGCTGTAGGAGAAGCCGGGTCATTTGAGACGGTTTGTATGGCATTAAAAAATCGTTGCATGCCCGGCATAATTCCAGACTGTGCATCGGAAAGACTACTGTCCACTTGCCCGGAAAGTTCGGAAAAGCTGCTTAAATAGCTTGTGCTTGAGGTATTGCTGCGCACTTGATTGCTGATGAAATTATCATAGGATCGTCTGACATTCACTTCGGGAAGGCTGCCTTCCTGAGTAAATTGAGCACGCTGACGGTTATAACCCTCAGTATTTACATTTGCAATATTATTGCTTGTGATATCCAGAGCTCGCCGATTTGCGTTTAACCCGGCAAGACCCGCACTAAACATTCCAATGCCTGCCATACATCTGTCCTCGCTATGATATTAAGTCCAGCTCACTGATCTGTCATAAAATCGCAGTGAATGCACTGCTCTTCATGACGGCCATAATTTTTTTGGCATAGGCAGGGTCGGTGGCATAACCTGACTCCTGTAACGCTACCGCAAAATTTTGTGAACTATGTCCCGTTTTTAATACTTCGGCATATCGAGGGTTTTCTTTTAAAAATTTTGCATAGTCGTCAAAACTTTCGCTATAAGATGAGTACGAACGAAACTGTGCTTGTTCACGTTCTGCGATGCCATTGTTATATTCCAGAGTTGAAACAGTCGCTTTTTCACCTTGCCATGAAGTGTTTGCTTTGATACCAAATAAATTAAAGCTGTTACTGCCGTCAGGATGCTTGATGACTGATTTCCCCCAGCCTGTTTCTAAAGCCGCTTGTGCCAGAATTGCGTGCGGTGAAACATTAAGTTTTTTCCCTGTTTGCTGGGCTAGCGGCCATAATTCGCGAACAAATTCCAGAGGTGTTTCAAAGGTTGTAGTGGTCACAGCTTGTGTAGCGAATTTTTCAGGTTTTTCGAGCGGTGTAATGGGTGCTTGAGGTCTTAGTGGTACGTTGAGTTCCTGTGTTGAATTTGATTTTTCCTGAACATTAAACCCTGCAGTGGCTGATAACTGCCTTACTAATGCTTCAGCCAGCCCTAGATTGTAGCCCCCATTCAGTGATGTGCTCAGTTGCTGATCGAGCATTCCCTGATAAAGTTTACTCTGATCATTGTCAAAAATACCTTCTCCTATACTTGAACTTGCAGAGCGCATGCTTTTCAACATCATGTTCATGAATATCGATTCAAACTGTTTAGCAGCTGCTTTAAGCGTTTCAGGTGTTTGCTCTTTTGCATTGCTGTGCCTTAATTGCTGCAACCCTTTTGGATCGCTGGCAAGGCTTGATATATCAAACTCTTTTAACATGAAGATAAGGAGCCTGTTACAACTCTATAATTTCATGCAGATCCGGGCGGCCGCTGAATGTGATTTCTGAACTTTTTGGAATAGTAACGGTGTGATCAGTTCCGCCCAGATAAAAACTTTCAATGGTTGTGTTGTCTTTAACAATCACACTATTAGTTAAACCACTCATATCAATATTTCTAACCTTATTGCTTTCCATTATGGTGATCGTATTGTTAATTCCTGATATTTCCAAATCGAATAATTCTGATTCATCAATAGTTCTGGTAGTACTGGTGCTATTGATTTCAATGACTTTTACCTCTTCAAGGCACCCGGAAATAAAGAGACAGGCCACAACTGCCAATATTGTTTTTTTTACCATTGGAACACTCCTTGTTTACTGTTTTCACTAAATTATAGGCATGGTATCGACCTGAAAAAATAAGTATTTAATTTTTATAGACATACCCTGGTCTGGAAATTATGGCAACGAAACTATTTTTCAGCTATCCTTTTAGTCCTGACCCCCAGATAGAAACGTGAGAATGATTTTGAAAAATCGATCAATAATGAACCATTTCATGGGGCGAACCATAACGACAATAATATCTGCACTTTTGATTATATCTTGCACTAGTGTATCGCAGAATAAACTAGTGGAATCCAGTTTCAGTTTTAAAAATTATGATTTTTTGGTCGTAAGCAACAGTGAATTATTGCTGCTTGATATCGATACTGAATTTGGTGATTTGATGCAAATTTATAGTATGAAGGCTCTCACTACTCAAGAATACGAGCAGTTCTCATTCGACAATAAAAAAAGAACTCTTTTTGCAAAAATTTCTTTAGATACAAAAGGTGAAACAGATCTATTGAATATTTTATTTGAAGATACTGTAACAGGTGAAGCCAAAAGGAATTTTAGTGGAGTTGCCGAAGGTGATATGTTAGAGAGTGAGGATCGATCAAAAGCACTTCAATTGGTCTCAAATAAAATTATTAAAGCTCTTAAAGAAGATAAAGGTTTAATTGATAATAATAAGTTACTGGCTGATGAACGTGAAGTTATTTTGCCTGGCATACAACCAAATACCACAGATACCTTGATAAAAAGCTATAGAGTGACAGCAGACACACTTAACGTTAGAAAAGCACCTATAGTGGGGCTTGATATTATCGAAAAAGTCAATAAAGGTGATGTTTTAAAAAAAATATCTTCATTATTGGGTTGGGCTAAAGTAGAGCTTCCTTCCGGGAAAACAGGGTGGGTTTCTATGAAGTATTTGCAACCGATTGATGAAACTCAATAAGTATCAATAATTCACACTTTCTATATCAAGGTGGGCGGAATTCTCCCGCTGACGCTTTCCTCAGTATAAAGAAAAACTTAAATCAGCCGATTTAGCTCTGTAGCTCTACCTCTTTCTATCTTTACTATGTGTATGGTCGCTGATCACAATATATAATGGTGCGTTTCTTAATTTGTGAAGGCGTACACATAATTTTCAGTGCTCTATAGTTATAGTTTGGCATAGTTAAATCGTTGTGTGGATGCTTGAATCATTTAATTAAGGAATAACATGCGCATTAAATATCTATTTGCCACTCCTTTGCTTCTGGTGACATTGATCACGGGCTGTGAAGTAGAGCTTCCCAGTAAAGCTGACTTACAGGAAGAACTTCAAGATGAACCTCAAGAAGAGCTTCAAGAAGAGTCTCAGATTACCGGTTATGCCGCTCCACTTTCTGATGAGGAGTTTTCCAGCCTTGATGCTGAAGATCAATACAGAGTAGCTAATAAACTATTGGGAGCCATGTACCGTGGTGTGGCTGTCCCTGATTTTTTTGATGTTTCCAAAGGTATGAATACATTGGAGTTGAGAGAAGGGCGGGGGTTTATCTCTTCCACAAAGGCAGCGCTCTTCAAGTCTTTAGATGAAGACGTTAAAAAACAGCAAGACATGCTGATCAATGGAGATAACGATACTGGAGTAGAGGCACGATTCAATTTTCATCAAAATGATTTGATTGCCAACAAGGAGCGTCTGTTAGCTCAAATATTTCAATATCCGCTGAGTAAGGATCTGTTTGATCACTGGATTGCCTGGCACCTTGCTAACACAATACTGTTTTCTCCTGCTGAAGAAATTGAAAGCGCTGGTATGAATGATGTTAAAAAGGTCTATGACAAGCTGGTCTATGACTTACGTAGTGGAGTGACAATCAGGCAGACTATCTTGCGCCACCAGCTTTCGCAGGAAAACTGGCGCCGATTTCGTTCTCCGGAAGATAACACACGCGAAATGATCGAGATCTATCTGGGGTTATTTGATCGTGATGATGATGTAGTCAAAGCTTCTATTGCTTGCAAGGATTGGTATCTCACCAGTGAGGCTAATAATTATGAATTGCAACGTACCGGTTCCGCCAATACGGAACCTCAATTGGTGCTTGGCTCCTATGTGACCAGCTGTGAAGATTTTTACCGTCTGATTGCGGAGCATCCATTAGTGATTAGTCGGGTTGCCATTGTCTTGGTAGAGTACTTTTTTGCAGGGCGCAGCAGTGAGGATCGGTTGCAAATAGTAAAGTCAATTATTGATAGTAATCCAGTGACATTTCAGGAAATTTTCAGTGGAATCCTATTTTCCCGTGAATACTTGCTGAATACGGCTCGCCCGAAATCATTTGAAGAAAATTTTTTCGGCACTGCACATCGACTCAACTGGAATCCACCCACAACTTTATTTCGAGGCATGATTTCCAATCAAGGGGGCGCGCGATTAAATCGCGCTAATATCGGAGAGATGAGTTGGTCTGCTATGTCATTAAAGCTGGGGCGGCTATTTGGTATTCCGATGGATGCACTGAGCTTTGCTAACCACCACAAAGGCTACCGAGAAGTGTTGCTTATGAATAGAGGGCGCTGGAACAAAGGGTTGTGGGTTGCTCCAGTCGGTGAGAGGGATAGTGAGGCAACAACCGAAGAGCTGGCTCTATACGAACAAACACAAAAAAGATTTTCAATCATTGAGGCTATGAGTATCAATGAATATATTGATTATTTGTTTCTAACGGTGGCTATGCGCCGAGCAGAGAGCACGGAACAAACTGCATTGCTCGGTATTGCCCGTGATGCTGATTATCTAGAAAACATAAATGGCAAAGAGGTAATCAGAGGCAGAAATTTTGATGATTTTGCCGAACTGGTATTTGATTACATCTCCAGACTGCCTGAATCCTATTACTTCAAGAAGGTGGTAATTAACTGACATGAAAAGAAGAAGCTTCATTAAATCAATGGGTGCATTTGGTGCAACTGCCAGTTTGCCAGGAATGTTTTTCAATGAGTCGCTGATTAAAAGGGCTGCTGCGGCACCGATGCTTGATGAGGTCATATTTCAACCTCCAGCTGTTATGCCGCAGGTGATTAATATATTTCTCTACGGCGGAGCTTCCGAGCTGGCGGGAAATTTGACCAATATTGAAGACATCAATGCTAATTCACAAAATACTTACCCTGTCGGATTGTTAAGGCCGACGACAGAGGAGGATGGCGGAATAACACGCAACGGTTTTTGGAGTGATGCGGGCGGTGAGGCGATGGAGGATATGTTGGCATCAGGGGATA
>CAYXVC010000068.1:0-12311 GCA_964468225.1 uncultured Gammaproteobacteria bacterium | reverse complement strand
TCAAACAACTTTTCGTGCTCACCACACAAACTCTTCACTGGTTTCAGGAGCGTGGGTTTGAGCCGGTATCGTTGAACAAATTGCCCATCCGGAAACAATCACTATACAACTATCAGCGCCAATCAAAAATCCTGTTGAAAATATTTTAAATAAAACGGCTCAAAATAAAATGGATTTTATTAAGCATTTTTTCCCTGAACATTTGCCTATACGCAAACAATTCACGCTTGTCTTTTCCATCGGCAGCATATTGTTCATTATTATCGTATCACTCACCGCAGTATGGCTGGAATCCAAACGCTTCCACTCTTATTTAATAAACGAAGGGCTTCAAATAACAGGAAAATTTTCCAATCAAAGCGTACCAGCTTTAGAGTCTGACAATAAGCAAGGAGCTATCGACTTTGCTGATGCGACTTTAGCACTGCCCGCTGTAGCCCATGTTGGCATTTATAATTCACAAGGCAATGTTTTGTTACAAAAAGGGCAAAAAAGTGACTGGCTACCCGAAAAAACCTATAAAACAACAAAACCACAACTGATAACAGAGACTGAAAATGCACTTCACTTTATTAACTCTGTTTATGCGCATTCATTATCAGATGTAAATGGCCCTCTATTTTTAGGTGATGTGCATGTCGTCATCGACTTGTCTTCATTACCAACAGGCTGGCGTAGCGCATACATTGAAAATATTATTATTTCACTGATACTGGCACTACTTTTTCTCTTTTTATTACATATTATTGCCAAACATATCACTAGCCCGCTGAGCAAACTTTCAGAGACCATGCGCAGCGCTCAATCCGGCAAAAAAAATGTACGCTCGGATATCAAAGGCTCGGCTGAAGTCAATATCATCGCAGATGCATTCAACGGCATGATGGAAACACTGGATGATCGACAGGAAAAGTTACTGGATCAGAAAAAATCATTATCAGCGCAAGTTGCAGAGCGTACTCGAGAATTAGTAATTGCGCGCGACAAAGCGCTTGAAGCAAACCGTTTAAAATCAGATTTTCTCACTGTCATGAGCCATGAACTCAGAACTCCGATCAACGCCATTATAGGTTACACCGAGATATGCCGTGAAGAGCTTGATCCAAATACAAGCAGCTCTAAAGATCTGCAACGCGTATTAGCAGCTTCCGATAATCTTTTGAATCTAATCAATAACATTCTGGACTTCGCTAAAATAGAAGCGGGACATAGCGAGCTTCAGATCAAAGAAATAGACCTTAACAAGCTGATTCATCACACCATTGACATTGCCAAGCCTTTAGCGCTCAAAAACAGCAACCATCTCACTTTCAGCATTGAGCAACACACCACCGAAGCGCTTTATATTGATAGTGAAAAACTGCAACAAGTTATTTTAAATATATTAAGCAATGCATGTAAATTTACTACACACGGCAAAATTGCCTTATCTGTTGACCACAAAAAAGAGATACTCACGATAACAATGCATGACACTGGCATTGGCATGAGTGAATCCCAAAAATCCCATATATTTGATGAGTTTTATCAAGCAGATATGAGTATCACCCGCAGCTATGGCGGAACAGGTTTAGGACTTACGATCAGTCAGCGTCTATGCAAGCTGATGGGAGGAAAAATTAACGTTCATAGCGAAGTCAATAAAGGCACCACATTCACAATATTGATTCCACTGCCTATAAATAGAGACACAACTATTTCTGAATAGTATATTATTCACACTCTTTTCTTGGTGGCTGGTTTATGAATAAATCTTACGATGCAGGTGCAATTGAAGTCCTTAGCGGTCTTGACCCGGTACGAAAGCGTCCCGGAATGTACACCGATACCACACGCCCCAACCACCTGGCTCAGGAAATTATAGACAACAGTGTCGATGAAGCCATCGCAGGTTTCGCCAAACGCATTGATGTCACACTTTATAAAGACCACTCACTGGAAGTAAAAGACGATGGTCGCGGTATGCCTGTGGATATTCACCCTGAAGAAGGTGTACCTGGCGTTGAGGTCATTCTAAGCAAACTTCATGCTGGTGGAAAATTTTCCAATAAGAATTATCAATTTTCTGGTGGTCTGCATGGTGTAGGTATCTCTGTGGTCAATGCTCTGTCGAAACAACTTGATGTCTGGGTCAAGCGTGGTGGCAAAGAGCACCACATGATGTTTGAAAATGGTGATAAATCATCCGATTTAAAAATCGTCGGTACTGTTGGAAAAGCCAACACCGGTACTCGCGTACGTTTCTGGCCTGACGGCAAATATTTTGATTCTGCCAAATTTTCTGTTCGCCGTCTAAAACATATTCTGCGTGCCAAGGCTGTACTTTGCCCCGGTCTGCAAGTCAATTTTTTCAATGAACAATCGGGTGAAACCGAACAGTGGCAATATCAGGATGGTCTGCAAGATTATTTACTGGATGCATTGAGTGATGTCGAGCATCTACCCGTAGATGTCCCTTTTATCGGTGAGATGGAAAGTAAAAATGAGGCCGCGACCTGGGCCGTAGTCTGGTTACCTGAAGGGGGCGAAGGAGTCACTGAAAGTTATGTCAACCTGATTCCCACTGCGCTTGGCGGCACACATGTCAATGGCCTGCGTACAGGCCTTACTGAAGCGATCAGAGAATTTTGTGAGTTCAGAAGTTTATTGCCTCGTGGTGTAAAAATCACACCCGAAGATGTCTGGGACAAGTGCAGTTACATTCTTTCTATCAAACATTTTGATCCTCAATTCAGCGGCCAGACAAAGGAACGACTCTCTTCACGAGAATGTGCGGCATTTGTCTCAGGTGTTGTTAAAGATACATTTGCTCTATGGCTCAATCAACATACGGAAGTCGGCGGACAAATTGCTCAACTGGCCATTGATAATGCACAGAACCGGTTGCGTGCCGGTAAAAAAGTGATACGCAAAAAAGTCACTAGTGGCCCTGCTCTGCCAGGCAAGCTCGCGGACTGCTCAAGTCAGGAACCAATGCGCAGCGAACTTTTTTTAGTTGAAGGCGACTCTGCGGGCGGTTCTGCCAAACAGGCAAGAAATCGAGAGTTTCAAGCCATTATGCCTCTGCGCGGAAAAATTCTTAATACTTGGGAAGTTGATCCGACTGTGGTGCTCGGCTCTCAAGAGGTGCATGACATATCGGTCGCTATCGGTGTTGAACCCGGATCAGATAAACTGGAGGGTTTGCGCTACGGAAAAGTCTGTATTCTTGCCGATGCGGACTCTGATGGCGCTCATATCGCCACCTTGCTCTGCGCTCTATTTTTACGCCACTTTCATAGCTTGGTCGAAGCAGGGCATATTTTCATTGCCATGCCACCCCTTTACCGAATCGACATAGGAAAAGAGGTGATGTACGCTCTTGATGACCGTGAAAAACAGGGGTTTCTTGATCGCATTGATGCCGAGAAACGTCGTGGAAAAGTCAATGTGCAGCGTTTTAAAGGTCTGGGTGAAATGAACCCGTTACAACTGCGTGAAACCACACTGGCACCCGATACGCGCCGATTGGTTCGTCTCACCATATCTGATGGTGATGATACGCACGCCATGCTGGATATGTTATTGGCTAAAAAACGTTCTGCTGATCGCCGCAGCTGGTTAGAGGAAAAAGGCGGGTTGGCTGAAATTTAAAGGCTTATTTATAAGCCTTAAACAGCTTTCGGCTGTTTAAAGTTTTGCCGTTTAATTGCATTGAAATAGCAGCTCGCATCAGACGTTTAACTTCCTGAAAAGAATCCAGCCCCGTTAAAGTGCCTTGTTCAAAATTCAATAACGTATCGCCTTGCAAATAGAGCTTATTATGTTGGCCTGAGGGTAATGAGCCTTCATGCAAAACTGGCCCTTGACCCAGCTTGTATTGATACAAACAATCAGGATTTATCGGCAAACCTGACACGGCATCATGATCCAGCATCAAACCATAACCCAACTCTTGCAAAAGGTATTTTTCAAAGTATCGCAAAACAGGCTCGATAGCCGACTGATCTTCTGCCGCCTCTAATGCAGCAAGCGCCTGAGAATAATAACCATAGAGTGCGGGGTGAGGATCAAAACGTGCTAACAAATAGAGCAGCATTTCATTCAGGTACATACCACTCAATAGTGCCACACCCTTGATTTGATGTACGGCCCTATTTAATTCTGCGTGATGCAATGTCACCAGTTCACCGCGCCCACCCCAAGAGATTAGCAGCGGCGTAAAAGGCTGAAGCAATCCTTGAAGTCGTGATTTACTTTTTCTGACACCGCGAGCCACCAGACAAACACGCCCGTGCTCGGCACTGAAAACTTCGATTAATGCACTGGTATTACGGTAAGCCCTAAGATGCAGAAGGTAGACTGGCTGTAATAGAACATCACTCGCCATACCCTAAACTACGCAATGCACGTTCATCATCAGACCAACCCTCTCTGACCTTCACCCAAAGTTGAAGAAAGACTTTTCTACCAAACAGTGTCTCCATCTCTTTTCGAGACTGTTGTCCTACCATCTTAAGCTCTCCACCGCCCTGGCCAATCACAATACGCTTTTGACCTTCACGCTCAACCCAGATCACCGCATGAATATGCTGTACCTTCTTCTGCATTTTAAAGCTTTCAATTTCAACGGTGAGTGAATAAGGAATCTCCTGCCCCAAACGACGCATGAGTTTCTCTCTCACCAGCTCGGCAGCGAGAAAGCGCTCACTACGATCCGTCACCTGATCTTCCGGAAAAAATGGATCAGATAGAGGCAGAAAACTATTGATCTTCTTTTCTAATCCTTCAACATTAGTACCTTTTCGTGCAGAAAGTGGAATGACATCGGCAAAGTCCATTTTCCCTGAAGCTTCCTGAATAAACGGAAGAAGCGTCTCTTTGTCTTTCAGTTTATCCACTTTATTGATCACTAAAATAACGGGGACTTTGCTATCACGAAGCATTTTTAAAACGTATTCATCGGCTGCAAGCCAACCAAAACACTCCACAATAAATACAACCACATCAACATCAGTGATCACCGCACTCGCTGATTTATTCATATAGCGATTCATGGCGCGCCCTGCACCTTGGTGCAGACCAGGTGTATCCACATAAACTGTTTGATTTTCTGATGTTGTTTTCACCCCAATAATAGTGTGTCGTGTTGTTTGGGGTTTACTTGATGTAATACTTATTTTTTGGCTTAATATATGGTTCAACAGTGTCGACTTACCCACATTTGGACGACCTACAATCGCAACATAGCCACAACGAAAGCTTTCTTTATTTGCCACTTTCAATCACTTCCAATATTTTTTTTGCAGCGTCCTGTTCAGCTTTACGACGGCTGAATCCGGTCCCTCGTATATTCAATTCAAGACCCTCTATCTCGCATTCAACGCGAAACAGATGGTCATGTGCCTGACCATCCATAGAAATAATAGAGTATTGTGGAAGCTCCATTTTTCTTGACTGTAAATATTCTTGCAAACGAGTTTTAGGATCTTTGAGATTAACATCCGGTGAAATGGATTCCAGCCGACTTTTATATATCTTTATGATCCACTGGCAACAGGCTTCATATCCCCCGTCCAGATAAATAGCACCCATGATACCTTCCAACGCCCCCGCTAAAATAGAGTCACGACGAAATCCGCCACTTTTCAGTTCACCTGAACCAAGAAGCAGATAGTCACCTAACTGCAAACCTCTCGCCAATTCAGCTAAAGTTTCACCTTTCACCAGACTGGAACGCAAACGACTTAATACTCCTTCAGAAGCTTTTGGAAAACGCGTATAAAGCTCTGCTGCGATGGCATACCCCAAAACGGCATCGCCTAAAAACTCAAGGCGCTCATTATTACGACTGCCCATACTGCGGTGTGTCAGCGCACACGTTAATAGCTCAGGATCACCAAACTGATATTCCAACTGTCTAAGTAACCTATCGCGTTTTTCGATCAATTATTAGGCACCCCGCTGACCTCGACACTTTTACTAAAAGTGGCAATCAAATCAAAATTGGCAACCATTGGAACTCTAGCCTCATAATCCACGGAAATAGTAATCAAATTATTAATACTGTTCTTGGTAATAGTAATATGCTCGTCGTTCACGCGCTCCACATTATTAATGTCACGCATGCGACGTAACAGGATTTTCTTGATCTCAATAGGTGATTTTTCTGATGTTTCAGGCTCTTCTACCAAACCTTCCAGCGATGAAACGACCTGAAAATACTCCATATACAATGGCACCACCCGCAATGCAATCAACACCACACAACCAATAATAACCAATGTAAACAATAAACCTGTTAATCCTTCGCCAGATTGATTGACTCTAAATTTCTTCATTATCATCATCCCTGATTCACTCAATACTTTTACCAATACGATCAAAAACCACACCATCACCCGTTGAATTCCAGCTCATCCAGATCATGAACGCCTTACCTACTAAATTTTCTTCCGGCACAAAACCCCATACCCGACTATCGTTACTGTTATCCCGATTATCACCCATTGCAAAATAGTGTCCTTCCGGCACTCGAACTTCGCCTGCAAACCGTGAAGGTGCATTGGATCGAACCAGAATATCATGATCCACATCACCTAATTTTTCAACATACTGGTCAGCACCAGACATGGAAGTTCCCACACCGGTTCCCATAAAAACACCCAGAGGTTTTTGCTGTATTGCTTCGCCATTCACATACAGTTTTTTTTCGCGATAACCAATCAGATCGCCTGGCAAACCCACAACACGTTTGATGTAATCAATCGAAGGATCGTCAGGATAACGAAAAACAAAGACATCCCCTCGCTCAGGCAAACCCACATCAATGACTTTATTGTTAAACAGAGGCAGACGAATTCCATAAGAAAATTTATTCACTAAAATAAAATCGCCAGAATAGAGCGTTGGCATCATTGATCCTGAAGGAATTCTAAAAGGTTCTACAAGAAAAGAGCGGAGTATCAATACAATAAGAATGACAGGAAAAAAGGTACGTGCATACTCTACAAGAAGGGGCTCTTTAGGCGTACCGTTAACCGCTGCAACAGCAGCCCCATTCTGGACTTTATCCACGGTTGTTTCTACCGTTTCCCGTCGGCGCGGAGCCCAAAACATGACATCAAGCGCCCAGATAACCCCTGAAATCACTAATATGATTAGCATAAATGCCTGAAAATCAAAACTCATCTACTTCTTTCCTGTATTTAATACTGCAAGAAAAGCCTCTTGTGGAATTTCTACCGACCCCACCTGCTTCATCCGTTTTTTACCTGCTTTCTGCTTTTCCAGCAACTTGCGTTTACGCGAAGCATCCCCGCCATAACACTTTGCCGTCACATTTTTACGCAGTGCCTTGATCGTCTGGCGTGCAATAATGTGCCCACCAATGGCTGCCTGAATAGCTACATCATACATTTGACGAGGAATTAATTCTTTCAATTTTTCAGCAATTTCCCGACCTCTTGATTGCGCCAGCTCATGATGGGTAATAATCGCTAATGCATCAACACGTTCACCATTCACCATAAGATCCACTTTAGTCAGCTTTTCGACTTGAAACCGTACAAAATTATAATCCAGCGAAGCATAACCTCGACTGACTGATTTGAGGCGATCAAAGAAATCCAACACCACTTCGCTCATAGGTAATTCATAAATCACTTCCACCTGATTGCCATGATAAGAGATCTTTTTCTGCGCTCCGCGTTTCTCTTCACACAGCATGATCACCGACCCCAAGTGCTCTTGAGGCACCAGAATATTGGCTTGAATAATGGGTTCCCGTATCTCCTCAATAGAACCCGGCTCCGGCAGATCTGCAGGGTTATCGATATAAAGCGTCTCACCGGCACGATTGATTACCTCATAAACAACGGTAGGAGCCGTCGTAATCAGGTCAAGATCGTATTCACGTTCCAAACGCTCTTGCACAATCTCCATGTGCAGCATCCCCAAAAAGCCACAACGAAAGCCAAAGCCGAGTGCTTGTGAAGTTTCCGGTTCGAAAAAAAGTGATGCGTCATTCAATTTGAGTTTTGCCAACGCCTCACGCAAATCTTTATATTGGTCAGAGCTGACGGGGAAAAGCCCTGCGTACACTTGAGGTTTTACATGTTTAAAACCCAACAGAGCTTCTTCTGCAGGCCGTCCGGCTAATGTAATCGTATCCCCGACTGGCGCACCATCAATATCTTTAATACCAGCAATGACAAAGCCTACTTCACCCGTTTCCAATCCAGTATGATTTACAGGTTTTGGCGTAAATTTTCCAACACTATCCACTTGGTGAGATTGGCCTGTTGACATCATCTGAATTTTTTCTTTAACCTTGAGCCGACCCTGCATAATTCGCACTAGCGACACTACGCCCAGATAGCTATCAAACCAGGAGTCAATAATCAGTGCTTTTAAAGGCTTTTCAGAATCACCTTGTGGCGCTGGAAAGCCTGCAACAATCGCTTCCAGAACATCCTTGACACCAACACCAGTTTTAGCACTGACATTTACCGCACCTTCGCCTTCAACACCAATAATATCTTCAATTTCCTGAATCACCCGATCAGGCTCAGCCGTCGGCAAATCGACCTTATTTAAAACAGGGATTACTTCGAGTCCTTGCTCTAGCGCTGTATAGCAGTTGGCAACCGTTTGCGCTTCCACGCCTTGAGCAGCATCCACGACTAATAGTGCGCCCTCACAAGCAGCCAGAGAACGTGAAACTTCATAAGAAAAATCGACATGGCCTGGTGTATCAATAAAGTTCAGATGGTAAGTTTCACCATTCTCCGCTTTATAATCCAGCGACACGCATTGCGCTTTGATCGTAATGCCACGTTCGCGCTCCAAATCCATTGAATCAAGCACTTGAGCAGACATTTCCCGATCACTCAAGCCTCCACACAATTGAATAAAGCGATCGGCCAACGTGGATTTACCGTGATCAATATGGGCAATAATAGAGAAGTTTCGAATATTCTTCATTCAGTGAAATAATTCAAATAGGGTTAGTAAGGAATTTACAGTTATGCAGAGTCTAACTGATTCACAAAACAAAAGCGCCCTGCATTAACAGGGCGCTTTTAGAAAAACAAAAACCTGTAAAATAACAGTTCGGTTTTTTATTTTTTCTCAGGAATTTTTAGTGCTAAAAAGTGCGGCCCTGTACCTCGTTGCACCAATAGTGGCACTGATTTCCCTGCAGGAAGCTTATCAACCACCTCTTTAAATTGTGCAACGCTTACAATGGCAATATTATTGACTCTCAAAATAATATCACCCTGGCGCACACCACTTTTAGCGGCCACACCCTCTTTCACCGTTTCAACAAAAACACCCTGCAGCCCTTCTTCAAGTTGTTTTTTCTGTTCATCCTCCAGTGTACGAACCACTAAACCCAAACTTTTCACATTCGATCCACCACTGGACTCTTCTCCAGCAGATAACCCATCCGTCGGCAACTCACCAATCACTACCTTCAAGGTACGTTTTTTACCATTACGAATAATTTCAACGGGCACACTGGTATCCATTCGAGTGCGGCCCACGATCGGCGGCAAAGAAGAAGAATCACCCACCTCGTGCCCATTGAATTCAACTATAATATCACCCACTTTGAATCCTGCTTTTTCAGAAGGACTGTCGGGTAACACGCGTGCAACCAATGCCCCCATCGGCTTTTTCATATTAAAAGACTCAGCCAGATCACGAGTCACATCCTGAATCAAAACACCCAACCAGCCACGGCTCACTTCTCCGGTCTCTTTTAGCTGGCCAACAATATCCATCGCCATATCAATAGGTATGGCAAATGAAAGCCCCATAAAACCACCTGTGCGACTATAAATTTGTGAATTGATACCCACAACTTCACCATCGAGATTAATTAATGGGCCACCAGAATTACCTGGATTAATTGCAACATCTGTTTGAATAAATGGCACGTAATTTTCACTCGGCAAACTACGACCTTTGGCACTAACGATTCCTGCAGTCACCGAATAATCAAAGCCGAAAGGAGAACCAATCGCCAACACCCACTCCCCTACTTTCAAACCCGATGACTGGCCGACTTTAATCACAGGAAGCTCACTATCACTCTCTATTTTCAGTAATGCCACATCACTCTGTTTATCTGTACCAATCAATTCAGCGGTCAATTCCCGACGATCATTGAGGCGCACTATAATTTCTTGCGCATTTTCTACTACGTGGTGGTTGGTTAGGATATAACCGTCTTTCGAAATGATAAATCCGGATCCCAGTGACTTTGCTTCAGGGTTTTCATAACCAAAGCCCGGAACACCTCCCCTTTCATCAAAAAAACGACGAAACAGATCGTCAAATGGTGTACCTTCAGGCATTTGAGGAAGATGATGGCGTAATGCCTCAGAAGATTTTTGCGTTTTCTGAATCGTACTGATATTCACTACTGCAGGGCTTAACTCTTCAGCAAGTACAGTAAAATCAGGCAAGCTGCCTCGGGCTTCAACCGCTGTTGTAGCCAGAGCACTCAACACCAGCATGGCGACTACAAACTGAGCAATAAAAGAAGATTTCCACAAAATACGTGAAGTCATAAATACCTCGAAATAAAATTAAACTTTCGCCAACCGGACTAAAAAAGGTTGATAGCTTTGGTTTTTAGCTATTTTTTGCACATAGCATTTTAACCATAAAAACCCACCCAGCAGCCCCAGAAAAGCAAACACCACAGAAATACCATTATGGTATTCAATAAAAAACTGTTGACCCAAAAAATCACCCAGAAAAGCAGTGAATAACATTAATAACAGAGGAATGGCATAAACAGCGAATGAACCCGCCATTAATACCTTTTGTTCAATACCAACGATAACATCATCACCCACATTGGCAGCAATCACATTAATGGTTTTAATCAAAACGGGTTTCGAACGCATCGTTTTAGCCAAAACAGCGGTGCCACATTCATTTTTGGTGGCACAACCACTGCAACCAGGCTTACGAGCTACTTCTACCCAGGCAAAATTTTCTTCAATTCGGGTAATCCGTCCCTGTTCTTCCAGAAGTTCGCTATAATCATCCATGTTTAAAGCAACTCTTAGTTAAGGTTAAAAAATTAATTTGATTCAAAATCAACCAAATTGATTGAAGGTGGTTCTCTCGGTACTACATAAACATCATTTATGTAACCATTAACAGGATAATTCAAACTGAAATTTAATTCAGATTGCTCAACAATCCGGTCAGAATTATCTTGTTCAAATGTTTTATGTGTGGGCTGCGGCACCACATCAGGAGCAACCGTCGCAACTTGTGGTGATATTCCATTCACACCTCTCATACTAGAGGAATCACCCCACTGAAAACCGATGACTGTCACCGCAGCCACTGAAGCTGCCAAAGCCAATCCCGCAACAGGTTTTACAAAAGACGGATAAACAACAACGGGAGAAGCTGGGGTTAATTCCGGCTCAGACTCCAATGTTTTAGAAATATTTGAAGCCAGTAGCTGACAGCCATTGTCAGGAAGGTTGTTTCGAATAGCGTCACCGATCAAATGGTAACACCCCCAATGCTGTCTCAGCGATTCATCGTCACTTAAATTATGCAGCAACTGACCAGTTTTACGTTGATCCAGCTCACCATCCATCAGCATTGAAATTTCTTCAGCAGCCTGTTCCATCATAACAACATCTCCAAATATGTTTTTCATTTTTAAAGTAAAGGTTCGAGCTTTTTCTGAATAGCATCGCGCGCTCTGAAAATTCTGGAACGTACCGTTCCGACAGGACAATCCATTGATTGGGCAATTTCTTCATAACTTAGCCCCTCCAATTCTCGCAAGGTGATTGCTGTACGTAAGTCACTGGGTAACTGTTCAATTGCATCAAATACAGTTTTCTCAATTTCATCTTTAAATAACAAATGCTCAGGTGTAGCAAACTCTTTAAGTGCTGTGGCTGATTCAAAGTGCTCTGCATCCTCCGCATCAATATCAACACCTGGAGGCCGACGGCTCCGGGATATCAGATAATTTTTAGCCGTATTAACGGATATCCGATACAGCCATGTATAAAAAGCGCTATCGCCTCGAAACCCAGGCAGTGCCCGATAAGCTTTAATAAATGCCTCTTGGGTAACATCCTGAACTTCATCACTATCACGAATATAACGAGAGATTAACTTGGCTACTTTATTTTGGTATTTCAACACCAAAACATCAAAAGCTTTTTTATCGCCATTTTGAACCCTTGTTACAAGTTCTTTATCAACACTATATTCGCCCGTCCGGACTATCCCCTTTTGCAAAATATTACTTCCTGCCGTTTCATATGATAGAGCGAACC
>CAYXVC010000067.1:9243-12752 GCA_964468225.1 uncultured Gammaproteobacteria bacterium | reverse complement strand
GTTATGGCCTGTTCAGGAGTGATGAGCGTGCCTTGAGCGGGTTTGTCGAGCGTGATGTGGTAACTGCGGGGAGCGTTGCTTTTATTGAAAATACGCACATTGTAGCTATTTTGAATGGAACCATCACTCATTTTTACATACATTGGTTGGCGTTCAGGCGCTACACTGAATGCAATGGGAGAGATGTTTGTTAGGCCATATGCAACAAAAATAACGCAGGTGATGAGCATTGCAAAGGAGATTAATGCGGTGGGTCGTCGTAAAATATTTGTCTGGGGCTTGCTGTGCATTTCATTGAGTGAAGCGTAGCGAATTAATCCAGATGGACGGTCAATTTTTTTCATCACCCCATCGCATGCATCAATGCAAAGCCCGCAAGTAATACAGCCAATCTGCTGGCCATCACGAATATCGATTCCCGTAGGGCAAACCACAACACATTGATCACAATCGACACAATCACCTTTGTCATTGGCTTTTATTGTCTGTTCTCGCTTGCCTCTCGGCTCGCCCCGTCGGTAGTCGTAGGTTGGCAGTACACTGTTGTAGTCGTATAAAACACCTTGAATACGTGCGTATGGGCACAACCAAAAACAGACTTGTTCACGCATAAAACCTGCAAATAGATAGGTACCTACCGTAAGTATTCCAAGTGTAATCCAGGCGGATATATGGGCTTGCATTGATAAGTAGTCAGACCATAACTGGAAGACATCAGTAAACCACGCCGCAAAACTGACACCGGTGAGCATTGCAATCGCTAGCCATAGAGTGTGTTTCAGCCCCTTGCGACTGAGCTTGTTTATGCTCCACGGTGCACTGTCGAGTGCATACCGTGCACGAGGTTGGCCCTCTATTTTTTCTTCAATCCAGGTATAAAGGTCAGTCCATACGGTTTGAAAGCAAAAATAGCCACAAAAGACTCGACCCGCCAGCAGCGTGGCCGCGACCAATAACATGGCAAAGAAGACCATAATAAAAGCCAGCACCCAAATATCATGAGGATGAACGGTGAGTCCGTAGATATGAAATTGGCGACTGGGTAGATCAATTAACAGTGCTTGCCGTCCCTCCCAGCGAAGGTAGGGGCCAAAGAAAAAAAACAACCAAAGGCTGGCAGTCAGCCACTTGACGATGCGAAACTTTCCAGCAATGCGCTTGGCGTGAATAGTGCCGCTATCGCCAACATTGGGGGTCCATGTGATAGTAGTTTTTGGAGAGGGTTGTGAAGACACTGAGGCAGCTCCTTATCGATATTAATATGAAATATCGAAATACACTACAAGTAGCGTGCCACTATAAATTAATAATAATAAACAATTAGATATGTTTATTTACCAATCTTTGTAATCTTGTGCGATAACGAAATATCATACCTTTCACGATATTTCGTATATCTGAAGGGGAGAGATTTTCAGCCCTTATTAGCGCTTTATCCCTAATTTTAATATCCGTGAACGAAGGGTGTTTGGGTGCAAGCCAAGTATAATAGCTGCGCCGTTAGGCCCCGATATTACCCCGTGGGTTACTTTAAGTATTTGTTGAATATGTTGGCATTCGAGGGCTTCTAATGTCATCAATTGGTCACTTGATGTGATCTGTTTGCACGGCTGAAATTCATTTAGTTGCAGATAAGGGCCTGCTTCAATAATTAAAGCTCGTTCGATGACATTTTTAAGTTCACGGATATTTCCAGGCCATGAGTAAGCCTGTAGCTTTTCTAAACCCCCAGCGGTAATACCGTGAAAGGTTTTACTCACCTTTTGAGCACATTGAATAAGAAAATATTGCGCCAGTAGTGGCAGGTCACTCATCCGTTGCCGTAAGGCGGGAGCTTCAATTGGAAAAACACTCAAACGATAGAATAGATCTTCACGGAACGTTCTATCCGCCACCATTTGCGCTAAATCGCGGTTGCTTGCGGCAATGATGCGCACATCGATTTTAATGGTCTGACTGCTCCCAACCCGTTCGAACTCCTGCTCTTGTAAAACACGCAATAATTTAACCTGTGTTTCGAGGGGCAATTCGCCCACCTCATCAAGAAAGAGTGTGCCACCATCGGCTAGTTCAAATCGTCCTTTTCGACGTGCGACGGCACCGGTAAACGCCCCTTTTTCATGACCAAATAATTCACTTTCAACCAAACCCGTGCTGATGGCTCCGCAGTTAACCTTAACTAACGGCTTGAGATTACGACGGCTTTGTTGGTGAATGGCTCGTGCAACCAGCTCTTTTCCAGTGCCGCTTTTACCACTGATTAAAACGGATGCATCGGTTTTAGCCACCTGCAGGACTTTTTGCAGCATTTCTTTGACCACGGGTGAATTACCAACAATTTCACCATAATTAAGGTCTTGCCGAATCTCTTCCTTTAAATAAGTATTTTCCTGCTGTAACTGCTCTTTGAGCTGTTCGACCTTATTAAACGCTGTTCTGAGTGCATGTTCTGCCTGTTTGCGTTCACTGATATCCTTGAAAACCACCACCGCACCAGCTAGTGCACCATTTTCATAAATCGGGGTACTGGTATATTCCACCGGAAAATAACTGCCATCTTTACGCCAGAACACCTCATCATCTTTATGGTGAATTTCACCATCGTGAATCGCTTTATAAATTGGGCATTCAACGTGTGGGTAATGGCTGCCATCGGCATGGCTATGGTGGTGTTTGTAATGAATAGATGTGCCAATAGTCTCTTCGGCACTCCAGCCTGTCATCTCAATCGCAGCACGGTTAACAAAGGTAGCATTACCCTCAAAATCCAGTCCATAGATACCTTCACCTGCGGCTTGTAGTATTGATTCATTGTGTTGTTTAAGGCGGGTAATATCGGCTTCAGCCTGTTTGTAGCGCGTCACTTCAATGGCTGTTGCCTGTGCTCCATTGCACTGGCCAATAGCATCAAAGCGTGGTTCGATGGTGACCAGAAAATTGCGATGGCCCAAGTTCTGTTCATAACTGACTGTTTCACCCTGCAAGGCTAAACGGTGTGCCTGTAGTGGTAAAAAATCTTTGCCTTGTGAGCGATAAAATACCTCAAGTGATTGACCAATTACCTGGTGATCAAAAAGCAGGATAGGGCCAAACAGAGCAACTAGCTTAAGCTCATTATTGATGCGCCAGCCAAGCGGTGGTGAGCTTTGTCGCAAAAAAGTATCGTTATCCATTTGAGGATTATACCGCTGCTTTGTATGAGTAGTCCCTAAAGTTTGTTGCTTGTGCAGTGCAATCTAGTCGAACCACTGTAGTCGAAGGGCAGATTGTTTATAATCTATGGAAAACATATACATTCAGGGGTGCTTTAAAAAAGTGTTTATCAGTAGGTGGGACTTGATGGTTTTAAAAAAGTTGAGTCTATCCGTAATTTTACTGCTTTGTTGGCCGGTCGGATTTGTTTGGGCTGATATTAATATCGAAATTCATGGCATTGATGATTCTGCAATTGAAGATCAAGTCCGTATCTATATTGGCCAGCCGGTCAGTGAAAAAAAAGAGGATATTGA
>CAYXVC010000067.1:7112-9143 GCA_964468225.1 uncultured Gammaproteobacteria bacterium | reverse complement strand
CAAGGTCAAACGCTTAATCACGGTGACTATGAATTAGTTAAGTCATCATTCCTGAAATTAGCCCGCACTCGTGGCTATTTTGATGCTCGATATTTAAAGCATCGTATTGAAGTGATGCCAGAAAAATTGCAGGCAGATATCTTGCTGAATTTTGACAGTGGGCGGCGTTACCAAGTTGGGGAAGTCATTTTTGACGATAGCCCTATCAGCCGTGAACGTTTACAACAATGGGTTCCATTTTTATTGGGTTCTCCGTATGAATCAAAATATCTCAGCATGCTGAATAACTCTCTTCGTGATAGCGGCTATTTCAAAAATGTACGAGCCGAGCTTCAGCAAGAGGCCGTTTTTGATGGAAACAAAATTCCATTGCGTGTGAAATTGATACCCAATAAAAGAAACTCTGTCAGTTTGGGTTTAGGCTTTGCAACAGACACAGGTGCTCGCAGCCAAATTGATTGGTCTCGGCCTTATGTGAATTCAAGGGGCGATTCCGCCAAGGCAAGGGTTGCGGTTTCACAAGTGGCGCAATCCTTGAGTGCAGAATATAAAATACCATTCTCCATAAGACCTGAAACACGTTATTTAAAAATTAAGGGCGGAATACAAAAAGAGACGTTTGATGACAGTGAGAGTCGCTTGAATACCATCTCGTTATTGCGCCATTCACGTTCACTGGATGATTGGCAAAAAGTACTTTCACTGCGCTGGGAGCAAGAGCGTTTTAAGGTGACGGGAAAGACGTGGCAAGAATCAAATCTTATATTGCCCGGAATGAGTTGGTCTAAAACGGTTCAGCAATCACCGCGTCGGATGAAATGGGGGTATCGTTATAATTTGATACTGCAAGCGGCCAGTCGTCAGTTAGGGTCTGATATTGATTTGCAGAAAGTGACGGCTTCGGCAAAATGGTTGTGGAAACTCAGCCATCGCCACCGTTTTCTCAGCCGAGCCGAACTGGGCGGATTGAGTACGAATGATTTTAATAAACTTCCGAGTACCCACCGTTTTTTTACTGGGGGCGACCAAAGTATTCGTGGTTTTGATTATCAAACGGTTTCATCGAAGAGTCAGGAGGTCGGTGGGCGTTATTTGACGGTAGGCAGTTTGGAGTACAACAGCTATTTTTCGCAAAACTGGGGTTGGGCTGTTTTTGTCGATGCAGGTCGTGCTTTTATCGACAGAAGTGACCCCGTTCGTACCGGTGTGGGTTTCGGAGTGCGCTGGGTTTCACCGATTGGCTTATTGCGCATTGATGTCGGGTTTGGCATCAGTGAAGAGAATGTACCCAAGCGTTTGCATATTTCTATCGGGCCGCAGTTATGAAGTGGTTGCTGGCTAGAGTCGTTACTTTTTTTGTGATACTGGTTTTCACTATTCTAATCGCTCTGGCTTGGGTTGTTGGTACCTCTACTGGCAGTGCTTGGGCAATTAAGCAATTTGATCATTTTGAACCACGGTTGACCATTGATCATTATACCGGTGATTTATGGTCGGGTTTGCAAATCAATACTCTGCTTTGGGAAGATCAATCCAACTCTGTACAACTGAAAAATATTCACAGTCAGTGGAATTTATCATGCTTGTTGAGGGATACGGTCTGCATAAAAAGCCTGAAATCAGAGCATGTGGTTGTGCGTATTCATCGGCCCAGTGAGCAAAGTGAAAAATCTATCGCTGATATTTTATTACCAGAAATTGTTTTGCCAATAGCTATTGAACTGGATGAATTAAAAATAGATCGATTGGAAATTCATTCTGTGGGCAAGCAGTTTGATATTGATGATATTGCTTTGAAAGCAGTGGTTTCGGGTGACCAACTGGAGATAGATCATCTGAAAGCAGATTACCAAAACTATGTAGCTGAACTTTCGGGATCACTTCAATTTAGTGGTGATTATCCTTTGGATATTCAAATTCAAACGGTTGCTGCTGAGTGGTTCGAAAATCGGAGTGAAACAGTACGGTTAAGACTGTTTAACAGCATCAAAGAGGTTGAGTTTGAAGGGGAGTTATCAGGCGTAGTGGCTG
>CAYXVC010000067.1:0-7012 GCA_964468225.1 uncultured Gammaproteobacteria bacterium | reverse complement strand
TTGAATGGAACGGTCAACATTGATGGACAATTATCGTGGAAAGATCAGATGGTGTGGAACAGCACAGCTCTGTTTTCAAAAATAAATCCAGGACTGTATTGGCAGAATTATCCCGGTGAGTTGAATGGTAAAACCGAGGTTTCCGGATCGATGAAAGAGGGTGGTTTACAACTCGCCATCAAAGATATGTTTGTTGATGGTGAGCTTCGAGGCTATCCATTAAAACTCAGAGCAGATATTGAAAGAACAACGCAGGGGCATGTGGTGATTAAGGACGCATCACTGGATGTGGGTGAAAATAAACTGTTTGTCAAAGGTTCACTAACAGAACAATGGAATATTGCAGGTGATATTAATGCCCCTCAATTGGAAATTTTTTCACCGGATATGAGCGGTCAGTTGCAAGGCGCATTCAGTATTCAGGGTGATGTTAAAAAGCCGGATATTCAAGCCAAACTGGAAGGTAAAAATATTCGTTATCAGGGCAATGCTATTGAAAGTCTGGAGTTGCAAACAAAAATCAAATCATTGGCAGAAAATGATAGTCAACTTGAGCTGATTGCTCACAAAATTACCACAGAGAGTACGGTGATCAATCAAGTTAACCTCCAATTAAAAGGCACACAGGCGGATCATTTATCACAGCTCGTTGTTGCATCGGAAGACTACCAGATTGATGCCACACTGAAAGGTGCGATGTTGCAACAGCAAGGGTGGAATGGGGTTATGACTTCTGCTCAAATCAAAAGCATGGGGCAACATTGGAGTCTTGTCGATTCGGCTGAGCTTGCATGGCGCTCTGAAACAGGTTTGTTTAATTTGAAACCTCACTGTTGGCAACAGAAAAAGGCCGAACTCTGTTTGTTGAACCAATTAACAACCTCAAGCGATGAAGAGGCAAGGGTCACATTGAGTGGCTATGAGCTTTCTGAATTGCAGGAAAATTTCCCGGAAAACCTGATGTTAACGGGAGTGATGAACGCATACAGCCATACGGTTTGGGGGAGAGGCCAATCGTTAACGACTACTTTGTATGCGGAAGTGAATAATGGTGGCATTGAGTTTGAAGATGAGGAGTTGGGTGAGTTTGTTGCATTTAAGTATCAGCAACTGGCCGCAAGGGCGGATGCAAAGCCAGAACAGTTTGAAACAAAGTTAACATTGTTATCAAGAGACTTGGGTAATGCTGAAATGAGTTTGACCATTGATCCCAAAAAAGAAAACAAACCAATAACGGGGCAAACACAGATTGATGGGTTAAATATTGAGTTTTTACGTGGTTTTTTCCCCAAGCTTAAGACATTGACGGGCATTGTGAATGCATCAGGGAAAATTGAAGGCACATTAAAAAAACCAGCCTATGTTGGGAAAGTGGCTTTAGGTAATTTGACGATTGATTCGCCCAGCTTGCCGATTGGAGTCGAAAATGGTGATATTGAGTTTGATTTTTATGGTGATAAAGGAAAATTTCAAGGGGCTTGGCAAACAGGAGGAGGCCCAGTGAAATTAAGTGGTTCTGCTGATTGGAGTCAACCTTCATTTTTAGCTGACTTGATGATCACAGGTGAGCATTTAGCGGTTCAATATCCACCGGTTATAGATGCCAGTGTTTCCCCAGATGTTACGATTCAGATACGTCCTCAGCGCATTGATATCAACGGAAATATTGAAATACCACAGGGTCGAATCAAGTTGAAAGAGTTACCGGAAAATGCAACAGCGCTTTCAAGTGATGTGGTTATTGTTGAGGGCGGTGGTGAGCAGAAAGCAGCGGATTCAGTATGGACGGTCAACACCAATTTATTATTAACTTTAGGCCGCGATGTACGACTTTCAGGTTTTGGTTTGCGTGCTTTATTGGCAGGCGAATTAAGAATTATACAGGCCAAAAGTGGGGAACCAGAAGCTTATGGTGAAATCTTTGTAGTGGAAGGGACATACAAGGGCTACGGGCAAGATCTGGAGACTCAAGGAGGGCGAATGGTTTTTGTCGGGCCGCTGGATTCCACGGCACTTGAAATTGATGCAGTACGCAAAACGGATGATGTCACCGCCGGTTTACAGATCCGGGGAACCGTTGATCAGCCCGATATCAGCCTGTTTTCAGAGCCACCGCATAGCGAAGAAGATACGTTGGCCTATATCGTATTGGGTCGTCCCACATTAAGAAGTGAAGCTGAGGGGAGTGTGTTAGCCAGTGCTGCATTGTCATTGGGCGTGAAGGGTGGACGAGGGATTGCTACAAAAATTGCAAAAAAACTGGGGATCAGAGAGTTTGAAGTTGAAGCTTCCGAGCAGGGTGGACAATCTCAAGTGGTTTTTAGTGGACGTTTACTGCCTAATTTAACGATGCGTTACGGAGTGGGCGTATTTACACCCGAAAGCACTTGGACATTGCGCTATGATCTGACTGAAAAATTTTATATCGAAACGATTCAGGGGTTGGAAAGCTCTCTCGATATTTTTTATTCATTTGATTTTCAGAGTGCGCGTGCGGGTTTTAAGTGAGATTCAGGCTTGGCATTCAAAAAGTTATTCTTAACTCGAATCGGGTAATTTAATCGTTGTAGTGAACAACTTTTGTTGCATGATGAGCGTGATGCGTACGCTGATGACGTTGTTTTTTGAGGGTGTTTCTACATATCGATTGACTGAGCTACCTGTCCCCTGACCGAATAAAAAATGCAGTTCATCAATGCCATTGACCAGAGGTTGAGGGTAGCCACCATTGCCATCGCACATGAGTATGCTGTCTTTTAAATAATATTGATTAACAACTGGTTGTTTGGACGTGCCGACACGGTTGTTATTACAATCACGTTCAGCACTATAGGAAATTTCAAGGCGTTCGTCGCCCTTACTTTTGTTCAGTGTGGCTGTGTCAGCCAAACGAATGTCATTGCTTAGAAGCAGGATGGCAAGACGGCTGTTTTCCAGCAAGCGCGCGATATTTTCATGATAGAGGTAGCTCTGTTTGGTTGAAATGAATATTTGCCACAGACCAACAGAGACTAGGGCAGTGAGTGCTGTAGCGATCATAAGCTCAATGAGTGTTAATCCATTTTGATTTGTAATGGAATATTCTTTTACCATTATAAGTCAAATTCGAGTTGATAATTATGGTGATTTTTTGGGTCAAATTTGTTGAGCCAATTGATTTCAACAGTAAAGTTATTGGGTCTGTTTTCCTTTATACTTCCAGCTCCTTCAGGGAACAATAATGCAATATTTTGTTGCCATTCAGAAATATCGTATTGTGCAATTTCTTTCGGTAAACAGGTTCTAAGAATGCAGTCGGGCTTGTTTGAAATGTTTGTTGTATTTTTATAGTTGAATGCGGGGTTAGATTTTATACGCTCCGCCATATCATGCGCTTGAAGGGTCGCTTGGGTGAGCAGGTAAGCGTGGTGGCTGGTTTGAATGCTTTTGATTTGCAGTCCTGCGAGTGCCAACAGTCCCGTTGAAAGTATAAAAAGGGAGATAAGCACTTCGATCAAAGAAAATGCATATGATTTTCGTCTATATATTTTAGTCTGATTCATCGTTTCTCTTCCTTGAGACTTCAACACTAAATTAGAGGCTAATGTAAAACCTTCTTTTGCGCCAGATAAGTTTTTTCAGGAATATTTATTGACGAGGTTCTCTGGTGTACAAGTTTTGATAGTGCGACCAGCTCAATTCCCTGGCTTTTGAGACGAGGGAGCTCGTTTTCTAACATGCGGATGGTTTCGGGGAAAGGGTGACCTATTGCAATGGCGTAGCCCTTTTTTCTGGCGAGTTTTAGTAGCTTTTCATATTGTTGTTGAATCTTGTCCGGGTTGACCTGATCATCCAGAAAAATATCTCGTTGTAAAGTTGGAACCTGAGTTTCATTGGCTATTTTATAGGCGACCGATTGGCGGGCTGTTCGACTGTCGATAAAAAACAGATGACCTTGTTGATGAACTGTATTCATTACCCATTGCATATGGCCTGGATGGCGGGTGAGAAGGCTGCCCATATGGTTATTGATACCTATGGTATGGGGGATGGCTTGTAGATTGTCACGAACCGTCTGCATGACCTCTGCTTCTGTCATATCAAGATGCAAGCCGCCGTTGCCCAGTTTGTTGCCATCAAGTGCTTCCATAGGTTGATGCAGTAAAATTTCTTTTCCTTGGCGGAATGCTTTTGTGGCGAGCTTTTTTGCATGAGGGGTATTCGGTAAAAATGCGTAGGCAATTGGGCCTGGCAGGTCAATGGCTCGTGAATCACGCTCCAGAGTGTAGCCCAGATCGTCAATGATAATAGCAATTTGGGGGTGTGTTATCTGTTTTGTATCAAACTGTGCAGAGAGCAGTGTCGGAAAAAACAGTAAAGCAATCCAGAGTAATCGAAAGCAACGGTGGGTGAAATGGTAGATACTGGAAATCATAGTTTATGGTGTTACCGAGTTTTCCGAATCAGTATCCTTTTGTAAAATGTAGAGTCCTTTCAGAAGGTTCAGTGCTTCATATAATGGGTAATCATCACTGGAAGAAGCTGGGCTTTCTTGTTTGTTATCAGGTTTTTCTATATCTTTTACATGCTCTAAATGGCCTTTTAAATCAGCTTCAGAAACAGGTTTGTTTTTTCGTGCATTATTTTCAGTGAACATCAGCGGGTTCAATAATACATCAGGTTTAATGCCTTCGGCCTGAATGGATCGGCCTGATGGTGTGTAATAACGTGCTGTGGTCAGTTTCACCGCAGCGCCGTTACTAATGGGCTGAATGGTTTGTACCGACCCTTTCCCGAAGGTTTGGCTTCCCATAATGACAGCGCGTTGATGATCTTGAAGTGCACCCGCAACGATTTCAGAGGCAGAAGCAGAGCCACCGTTGACTAATACCACCATTGGGAGGCCATTAAGTATGTCGGTGGGAGTGGAGTTGAAACGCATGTCCGAATCAGCAATCCGACCTTCTGTGTATACAATTAAACCCTGATCAAGAAAAGCGTCAGAAACGGCGACGGCTGCACCGAGTACTCCACCGGGATTATCGCGCAGATCAAGTACTAATCCTTTGAACTTTTCTTCTGACTCTTTACGGAGACGGCTGATATGGCGCAACAGACGTTCAGCCGTGCGGCTTTGGAATTGGGTGATTCTGATATAGCCGAAGTGATCGTCGAGCATTCGGCTTTTAACACTTTTAACTTCAATAATGGCGCGTGTTATTTTTACATCAAAAGGCCGTTCTTCATTGTCACGTACGATATTGAGAGTGATTGTACTGCCAGGTTTGCCTCGCATGAGTTTGATGGCTTCGTTTAATGAAAGGCCTTTAGTCGATTTGTCATCAATGCGTATAATCAGGTCACCGCTACTGATTCCCGCACGTTTGGCCGGTGTATCATCAATGGGAGAAATGACTTTAAGAAAGTTGTTTTCTGTACTGACTTCAATGCCGAGGCCACCAAATTCGCCAGAAGTTCCCGTTTGTAGTGTCGCGTATTCATCTTTATCGAGGTAGGTAGAATGTGGATCAAGACCCGTTAACATGCCACGAATGGCATCTTCCAGTAATTTACTGTCTTTTACGGGCTCAACATAATCACTTTTGATTCTGTGCAGGACTTGCGTGAAAGTTCGGAGTTCATTGACAGGTAGTTCTTTTGTGTCAGTAGAGCTTTCAGGTGTCGGTACTGATTGCGCCCAGCTGGTTGATAAATTCAAGATGAAACCGAACGTTAATAACAGAAGGTAATATTTATCGGGTTTCATCATTGATCTGTCTTTTTTTGGCTAGTGGTCAGGGAGTCAAGGAGCTTGTGGTCGTCAATTTTCCCCTCTTTTTCCAGTTGAAGAATTTCGGCGTTGTGTAATTCATGGCTGATATCAGTTTTTGTGTTTTGAATAAAATTGCGTACTTTCTTGATCCAGCGGCTTATGTTACGCACCAGTGCAGGGAATTCGTCCGGGCCAACGATCAGCAGCGCGATGATACCAATTAATGCAATTTCCCAAAAACCGATATCAAACATGGTTTTTTACTCTGTTCTCGCGGCTTTTTCTGCAATACCAGAAGTATCAAAGCGGCGCTTCAGTTCATTTAATACATCATCAGATGTGAGGTCAAAATGGCTTAACATGACCATGGAGTGGAACCATAGGTCGGCTGTTTCATAAATGATCTGTTGTTTATCGCCATCTTTTGCAGCAATGACGGTTTCCGTCGCTTCTTCACCCACCTTTTTCAAGATGGTGTCCAGCCCTTTTTTATGCAGACTGGCGACATAAGAGGATGCAGGATCGGCGCTCCGGCGCTCTTCAAGTATTTGAGTAAGGTAGTGGAGTGTATCAGACATGACCATAAATTTACTGTGAACAACAGCTTGGCAGGTTACGACATTCTGTAAAACAGCGCAAGCTGCTAGTTATTTTTTGCGAATGAAAGATATGTTTGATGGAGTTGCTCGACTTTTTTGTCAAGCTCAGCGAGGCTTCTGTTGTTAACAATAATATCATCCGCAGCGGCAAGGCGGGATGAGCGATCTATTTGTGTTGCAATGATGGTTTCGACTTCCTGTTTTGATAAATTGCTGCGATCCTGAACTCTTTTGTACTGTAAGTCAGGTGGCACATCAATCACTAAAATTTTATCAACTAAATCTGTCTGATTGGATTCCAGCAACAGTGGAATTTCAAGAATGCAGTAGGGTGTTTTTAATCGTGAGATCTGATGCAGCATGGACTCCCGTATTAATGGGTGCAAAATAGATTCCAGAGTCTTTTTTTCTTCAGGATGCTGGAATATAATTTTTCGCATTTTATTGCGATCAAGTTCTCCTGCTTGATTCAACAGTTCAGAACCGAAGGCATGAATAATCTGTTTCAACGCGGGTTGCTCAGGCTCGACAAGCTCCCTTGCGATCTGATCCGCATCAATAACAGGAACTCCCAGCTTTTTGAAAATAGCTGAAACGGTACTTTTCCCGCTGCCGATTCCGCCGGTTAAACCTACAATGAACATCGTTTAAACCAGCCCAC
>CAYXVC010000066.1:5528-12937 GCA_964468225.1 uncultured Gammaproteobacteria bacterium | reverse complement strand
TGGCTCGTAGTGAACGAATGGGAGGGCCGAGGGCTGTTGTTGCACGCCATGAAACGGGCGCTGCATTTATGGCTGAGGGTTATACAAGAGAAACGGGAAAGTTGGGTGTTTGTTGTACGACATCGGGCCCAGGTGCGACTAATATTATTACAGGGGTCGCTTCTGCTTATGAAGAGCGTACGCCAATGCTTGTTATTACAGGGCAGACACCGTTGCCGAAGCTTGGTTTAGGTGCTTTTCAAGACTCATCTTGCAGTGGGATAGATATTGTCAGGATGTTACAACAATGCACTCGATACAGTACTTCAGTATCACACAGTGATCAGTTAGAAGGCAAGCTTATACAAGCAATTACAACTGCATACGGGCCTGTTCCAGGGCCTGTGCACCTAAGTATTTCAAGGGATGTTGGTTGTTCTGTTGTTCAAAGCAATAGCTCAGCATATGATTTGAAATCCCTGATTAAAAAAAGTATTTCGCATAATACAGGTGGTGCAGACATTGAGAGTGTTTTTAATGAAATTATGTACTCAAAAAACAGCACTATTTTAATAGGTAAACGCAGCGCAACGGCTATTGATGCTATTTTTGAATTTGCAAGCTTGACCAATATGACTGTGATTGCGACCTCTCAAGGTCGGGGGGTTGCAAAAAGTTATCACCCTCAATTTCGAGGAGTGATTGGTAGAGGGGGGCATGTGAGTGCCAAAAGAGCATTAGAAGATAGTTCGATTGAACGTATTATTGCCGTAGGAACAGATTTTAATGAGCTTGATAGTTGCGGTTGGTTAGGTAGTATTTTATCTGACAAAGTGGTGCATATTGATTCGGTAACGGAGTATTTTGCACGTTCATACAAGGCTCGTTTACATGTTTGTGGCGATATTTTTGAAATATTCAGGGGGTTGATTCGATATGTTAAGCCAGACAGGAAGTTCATTTGTATTGATAGCGAGGTAAATCAGCCATTAACTGTTGTAAATTTTGATCGACGGAGCGGTAAACAAAGGCGAAAAAATAAAAAGAGTGGACAAGTCCTCTCACTGAGATCTTTAGATGATAACGCTGAAAAGCGTAATGGCACAACAGATCGACGTTGTTTGAAAAATAAAAAGCAGTGGGCAGAAAAACGTTATTTTAGTGTTGAAGATGAAAATGGTTATGTGAACAATAATGACGCACCCCTGATAAAACCTCAGCACTTGATGCATGAATTATCTCGCTTATTTCCAGCGAATACCCGTTTTCTTGCCGATGCCGGAAACGGATATGAGTGGGCGGTTCACTATTTACACCCATACTCTTCGCCTGATACAAAAAGCAGAGTCTGTGGTAATGAACTTCTTAGAACTGGTTTTGCTTTTGCCTCTATGGGGTGGGCTATTGGAGCAGCAGTGGGCACTGCGTTAGGCAATACAAATAACTCCGTTGTTTGTATTGTTGGTGATGGTAGTTTTTTAATGAGTGGGCAGGAAATTTCTGTTGCGGTGGATGAAAAATTAAATATAATCTTTATTCTACTCAATGATAGTGCACTTGGAATGATCAAGCATGGACAAAAACTTTCCGGCCTTGAAGAGACAAGCTGTAAATTACCGTCAGTAAATTATTGTCAAATGGCCAAAGCAGTGGGTGCTCAAGCTTTTGAGGTGCATTCAGCAGGCGATCTGGCTGCTTTGGATATTCAGGAAATATGTGGTTATTCTGGTCCTACATTGATTGATGTACATATTGATCCTGACGAATTGCCACCTGCAAGCTCATAATGTTAAAACCGGCGCTCCAGTAATATTGGGGCGCGTCAAGTTTGTTTTAGTGGGATTATGAAGGAAACCGTTGCGCCTTTTTCTTTATTGTTTTTAGCATATATTTTTCCTTGATGAAGAGTGACAATCTCTTTGCAAATGGCTAATCCAAGACCTGTTCCACCGGTTCCGGTCTTTGTTTTACTGCTCTGTACAAACTGGTCGAAAATGGCTTCTGTTTCATTGTCAGGAATACCCATTCCTTCATCTGAAACGTCAACCTTTATTGCAGGTATATTTTTGTTGTCAATACTCAATGAAGACGAATCAAGGGTGATGTTAATGGCCGAGTCTTTTGGGGAAAATTTAAAAGCATTGGAAATAAAGTTGTGTAATACCTGAGTCATTCTTTCTGCATCACATTGAACTTCTGTTGGAACACTATTCTCTTGGTGAACTTTTATCTCTATTCGTTTTTCCACCAACAGCGTGCTGTACTCTTCAGTAATTGCTAATATGCTTTGATTCAAATTGCAGTTACTCACATGGAGCTTCATCTGTCCTGCTTCAAGTTTTGAAAGATCAAGCAAGTCATTTAACAGCAATAAAAGTCTTTTTCCACTTTTGTTTATATTTGAAAAGTAATTGCCAATTTTTTCCAGACTGACGCTTTGGTGTTTGTCCATACCAAATTTTGAAAAACTGAGAATTCCATGCATAGGAGTTCTTAATTCATGTGAAATATTGGCTAGAAACGCACTTTTACTACGGTTTGCTTTTTCAGCGGACTCTTTTGCTTCAGATAAGACCTTAGTATGTCGCTTTATCTCTTCCTGAAGATGTATATTTTTTTCAAATAAGGAGGAAGGTTCTTCCTGAGTCGTACAGATACTTTTTTTTATTCGTTCTTTGAGTACAGCATTAATTTTCACCTGTTTTTCAAGGTGCTTTCTATGCTTACACTGGTTGCACTCAGATGGTAATGTGGCTTTTTGAGGTGAATTCATAAACTTTTAGTACCGAAGGTAATGGCTGTGAGTGTTTGATTGATATGGGTGGAGTTGTATTGTTCCCCGTATGTGTTAAAGCCATAAAAATTAATTTTATTTAATGTGCTTTCTATATCTTTTTTTACTCCGTTTTCTAAAATTTCCAGCTTTCGGAATAAACAATCACAACCCAGAGTGAGGTGGATGGTCGAAAACTTTTCCTTAATTTGGGATACCTTTTCTTTTAGGGCTATGTTGATGTCTTTAGCTTGGCCCAAGGTGATAGGCAATCCAGTGTCGATGGCGCAAGCAGTCAGTAAACTGCCATCTTCATTAAGCTTTAAGATGGAACGGAGACACCATTCATCGCCTATTTTTAGCATGGTAGGGTGCATCGAAAATAATTGTGGCGATAGCTCATCAATTGATACATCAAGTAACGAAGCATAATATTCAGCAGCTGGTTCACCATCAATTTCATAAATGATGCGTTTTTCTGGATTAGCTTCAGTAATAACAAAATCAATGTCTGAGGGTTCAAAGTGTTGTAATTTGAATGCTTCAATATCTAATGTTGTTTCTATGACTGTAAAAACAGCGGCATTGCTATGAAAGGCACCCTCTGTGTACACAAATGTTTTTTCAAACTTTAGGCCATCACCTGCTGAGCCGCCGATAATTTCCAGTGGAGAGAATGCATGATAGATTTTATCTATAACAGACTCTTCTTTGCCAGACATTCCATCAACCAATAAGAAGCCGACTCTGTTTTTAAAGGTAGGGTGATGGCTATTATTATTGGCGAGATTTTCAATTTCTGTTTGATCTAATTGGTCAATATTTTCAATAAGCATTGGGGTCAATTTGAATGCTTTGGAGGAAAAGCTGATGGCAACAAGACTGTCATCGGTGTAGCTTGTTCCAATTTCACCAGCTGTTGTACAGCCAATGACTGGGCAATCAAAATGTTTTTTAAATGATTTTTCGAGTAGATCCAGATTATAATTTGATGAACAAAAGAACAGAACTCCTGCCATCTCCTTTTGATAAATTTTCTCTTTCAAGGCAGTAACAGCAGCAGGCGCAAACAGGTTCGATACCTGTGCAGTTTTAATGTATTTTTTGCTTTCCACAATATAATTTCCTTTTTCTATTACCTTTGTCGGTTAAGTATTATTTTTTCTGAACACAATACAATTTTTTCTCATAAATATAAAAATGACTTGATTTTAATATCGACCTGTAGAATTGTGTTGTTTAAGTGCTAGGTAAGGTGGTATTTTTAAAAAAGTTTTTATGGGAAATGCTTGGTTTTTGTATTAAAAATACAAAGTAAATGGCTGAAATAGTGACTTGCATCACTGTTTTTTGTAAATTTTAAATAATATAAAGTGACATTGTGTGAAAGATGTCGCAAACAAGGTTCGATAATGAAAAAAACTCTTAACATCGTCGGTATTGTTTTTGTACTTCTGGTTGCTTTAGTAATCGCTATTCCTCTTTTTATTGATCTGAATGATTACAAACCACAAATCAGTGATGCAGTGCGTGAAGCCACTGGGCGAGAGCTCGATATTCAGGGCGATATTGATCTGTCACTGTTTCCGTGGATTGGTATGGAGCTTGGTGCTGTGCAGCTCAGCAACGCCGAAGGGTTTGCTAACGTTCCTTTTGCTCAAATAGAGCGTATGGATGTCAAGTTGAAGCTATTGCCGTTACTTAAAAAATCAGTCGAAATGAAGGCGATTGTCTTGCATGGTTTGGGTCTGAATTTAGAGGTGAATAAACAGGGAGTAAGTAACTGGGATGATTTGGTTCAAAGTTCGGAAGAAGTGCCTGAAGCCGAAGAGAGCCCAGATGAGAGTGGCGCATTACCACTGGAATCGCTTTCTGTTGAAGGGATTGAACTTGTCAGAGCACGTATCGTTTATACCGATCATGCGACGGATGCAAAATATACTTTGAATGATTTGAGCCTTGAAACAGGTCAGGTAGTGTTAAATGAACCTCTGGATTTAACATTTAATACAGACTTTGAGAGCAATCAGCCCGAGGTTCAAGGTCATTTAGAGCTGACATCACATATTATCTATAATCTGGAAAGCCAGCAACATCGTTTGGAAAAAACAGCGATGAAACTCACTTTCGATAGTAAAGAGTTTTCTTCCAAAGGGCAGGCCAATCTTGATTTTGATGCGCTGCTTGATCTTGCGACGCAGCAATATAACTTGAGTGGAATGACATTACGGGTAGAGATTGATAACCCTGATATGCCTGAAGGTAAAGCTGTTGTTGATTTATCGGCAGAGATTGCCGCAAATCTGGAGTCGCAAATAGCGACCCTCAGCGATATAAAGTTAGAGAGCTATGGCCTGAACCTTAGTGGTGATGTAAAAGCACAAACAATTATTGATGCGCCTAAGTTTCAGGCAGAATTTAATCTGGTGGAATTTAATCCACGAGAGATGATGCAAAAGCTGGCCATTGAAATTCCTGAAACGGCAGATGCGACGGTGCTGACAAAAGCAGATTTAAACCTCAAGCTTAAAGGTTCAACCGAGTTCATTGAAGTGACACAGTTGAACGTCAATTTTGATGATACAGCGCTCACTGGAAAGGTAGCTGTACGCAACTTTGAAAAGCCAGCGGTGACTTATGATCTTAATATTACGGGTATTGATGCGGATCGTTATTTACCACCTCCGAGTGATGCTGTAGAAGAGGCGGCTCTCGTTGCAGCAGCAGAAGTCGTCGAGCCTGAATTGCCACTGAATACATTGCGTGATTTAAATATAGATGGCCAATTTACGATGGGAAATTTAAAAATATCTAACATGAAAGTGAAAGACATTCGGGCTGATTTAAAAGCAAAAAATGGCACGTTTCGTCTGCGTCCATTAGGGATGAAGCTTTACGAAGGTGAATATAAAGGTGACATTACTTTAGATGTAACAAAAGATGTTCCGGTTATCTCTCTTAATGAAAAAATTACGGGTGTGCAAGCAGGTACATTGCTTCAGGATTTAATGGATGATGATTTAATTAGCGGTACAACCGATCTGCAAGTTAAAGTAATTGCACAGGGTTCAACACCTGAAAAAATTACGAAAACACTGAATGGTAATGCGAACTTTCTATTTTCTGATGGAGCGGTCAAAGGCCTTAATATTGCGCATATGCTACGTAAAGCAAAGGCAAAACTTAAAGGACAATCACTGCCTGATACCGATATCAAAAAAACTGATTTTGCTAAATTAAGTGGTTCATTTTTAATTAAAAATGGAATCGTGAGTAATAATGATCTTGAAGCAACGTTGCCTTTTTCTCGTATTACAGGTGAAGGAACGGTTGATCTGCCTAAAGAGAGTCTGAATTATCTTGTTAAGGCTAAAATCGTAAATACCAGTAAAGGACAGGGGGGCGCTGAATTGTCTGAACTGAAAGGTCTAATTGTACCTGTCAAAATTAAAGGAAGTTTTTCTGACCCTTCTATCAAACTGGATATGGATAAGTTAATCGGTGACAAGGCCAAGGCAAAGTTAAAAGAGAAAAAAGAAGCCCTAAAAGCCAAGGCAGGTGCAGCGAAAGAGAAGTTAAAAGCCGAATCGGATGCTAAAAAAGCGGAGTTGAAAGCTAAAGCAGACCAAGCGAAAGACAAATTAAAAGCGGAGGCCGATGCTAAGAAGGCAGCCGCTGAGCAAAAGCTAAAAGAAAAACAGGAGGCGTTGAAAGAGCAAGCGGCGGATAAGTTAAAGGGGCTTTTTAATTAGAAGTGCAGAAACAGAGTTTCAGGTCAAATGATTGACGATATTTGACCTGAATTAGTTCTATCGTCCTGACCAACCCCAAGAAGAAAACCAGCTCCAAAGAGACCACCAATCGGGGCGACCTGTCTCACAATCAACGCTGGTTGATGCATCACCAAAAATACTGTTTATCTGGATATTTTCAGCAGTACTTGAATCACAATCGGCAACTATATTCGTATCTGTCCAGGATTGAATATTGCACTGTTCTAAAGGATCAATATTAATGACTCCTGTTCCAGAGTTGGTGACGTTGAGGTGGCTACCAAAACCGGATCCTGTAATAGTAATGATATTGCTTTCACAACCCACTGAATTAATGTTGACAGAAGGGGTAATCACTAAATTCACCGGCATACTGGCCATGCTTCCGTTGACAGCATTGACACTGTAGTTTCCTGGTTCTTGAGTTGAGGGTATTGGTACGTCCATGGATGTGAACGTTACATTTTCAGGTATTATTTCTATCGGAGAGCTATTATTGTCAGTTGGGGTCAAAAGAACTTTAGTAGTAATTTTATTGTCGGCTGTTTCTACCAAATATCCGGCACCTTTTAACATTAGAGTTGAAGCTGTGCCCTCAATTATTCTTGCTGTATTTCTCTCTTCAATCCTGGGAAGTAACGGTCCAAACAATGGAGTCTCTTCCGCAGCAAGGGCTCTCGCTGTAGATACGGCAGCAGCAGTTCCTCCCATATGACACCCCATACAGTCAGTGGAAGTACCAATATGACCAAAAAATGGTTGTTCTTCATAATCCCCAGCCGTGCCATTCCCGTCGGAATCTGCTTGAACACTGTGTAATGAAGTCGGAGCATGGCATCGAACACAGCCTTGCAATGTATGGTTCGGTGGAGTGGCATCATGAC
>CAYXVC010000066.1:2497-5428 GCA_964468225.1 uncultured Gammaproteobacteria bacterium | reverse complement strand
AGTGCTGGCCCAGGTTGTTACAGAAGTGGCTAATGCCAATAGCAATATAAATGTGGTAAATGATTTGTGAACCATACAGCGAACTCCGCTTACAAACTACAAGAAACGAAAGGAACAGGTTTATTATTTTTTGGATACCTTCTAACAGGTATCGGCGGCATAATCCAAAAGTTTAATTAAATTTAAAAATTTAATTAATAAAATGAATTTTTAGTGATTAAAAAAAGGGCAAATTAAATTTGCCCTTTTTTTTATTGATGGTGAAAATTTATGGTGTGGTTGTGGGTGGATCGGCTGGTGTCTCGACTAAAGGTTCAGTCAGTTCTTCAGAACCTTTAATCGTCGTTTCTACCTCAATAACTTCAACTACAGCATCGATGGTATCGGATGCAGGTTCAACTGATAATGTTTCAGAGTCCTTGCTCCCCCCAATATTTTCAATCCATGGTGCGATCGGTTTCAGCCATGTTTGAAGTGTTCCATTTTGCCAAAGCATCGTTCCACCGCCACCCAGGAGTGCAAAAATTACAATCAGGGTTTTCCATGGGCGTTTTTTCTCGGCAAACGGGTCTTTCATTGAACGTGCCGCACCTGCAGGGAGCTCTGCTACTTTGGTGAGTGATTTACCAAATGGAATATTCAGTTTGGCTCGTGTATTCACTGCCCAGCCGTTGGCATCAAGCACAGGAGCCAGATTACGTTGTCTTAATTTCAGCCATGCAAGAACCATTGAAGGGCCTGAGATGAGCAGCATAACACCGATAATGGCCAGCGGCATTTGCCACCAGATCAGCGCCATAAAGCCCGACAATACTGTGGCTAATGCTGCGGCAAGTGCGCCAAGAGCCAGACCAATTGCAGCAAAGATACCGGCAAACTTTCCAATATCAAAAGCGGTTGCGGTTGTTTTACCTGTATCTGCAACACCTGCCGCAGCTTTTGAATCAATGGCTTTGTCTCGAGATGAAGCCATTTTTTCAATTTGACTGCCGATCATTTTAGCGACACGTTTGTAAGGTGACCAAAATGCCTGGCGGATACTGATGGGTTGCTCGATGATCTTTACAATTGTGGCATCCCAGTCTTTATTATCACGGTCATAGAAAAGACCATTTCTTCCTACCATCAGATGATCAGAGTCACCATCAGTAAAAGCGGCTGCAATGGTCATTTTTTCATCGCTTCCGGGACGTGTGCATTCACAATAAGCGATGTAGGCACGACTGAGTGAGGCCAGAGCGCTGTGTTTGGCAATGTCTTCAACATGAATGCAAAGGTCACAACTGCGCCCATCAAGGTAGAGTGTTCCTGCCTGAAAAATCGCTTTTTTATCGGGATTGTAAAAATCCGCAAAAGAGACGTAGTTGCGTAGCAGCACACTCAGGTCACGATGATAACGTACCAGTTTGTCAACGGATGCAATGGAATCAGATTCGGGTTTGAGTTCGTTGTCTGTTTCGATCAGGCTGTTAATCGTTGCTTGAGCGTTGCTGTTTAAAATTTCATGAACGCGATCCAGTCCCAGTGATTCTACTTCAGCACCTTTCTTCTCTTTTTCCCAGGCTCTATAAGCAGAAAATTTACCACTGATGGTTTGCCACTCTGTTTTGCTTAAATTTGCTCTTTCACCGAACAATGGTGTAATTACTTCACTATTTAATTGAGTGATTGTCTCTTCCCACGCGGGGTTAATTCCCTCTTTGAGTGGCAGTGGGCTATCAGTTTTAATGCGTGCCAGCGGGAGTGCAGCGATCTCTTCCATAGAGGCTTGCAGATCAATCTCAGCTAAAGATTCATATTTTGACTGCGGTGGATTGAGAGGGGAGGTGGCCGTCGCATCAAATTGTGCGAGTTGGCAACGCGTGAAATAGTCATCTACTTTATTTTTTATTTTTTCAAAAGTGGCAGCAGCAGCGCCTGTTTTATCACCGAAAGGCAGTACGTTTTCGGCATCATCCTTAGCCGTTTTCCACCAGCCAGAAAAGGCCTCTGCGGACTCAAAAAACTGATCTGCTTTTTCTTGTGATGTGCCATCTAGCCCGCTGAGGTCTTTTTCAGCGCCCAGACAATCAATAATATTTTGAATGACGGTTTGAATCTTTTCTTCTGTGGCGGCTTCAACAGGTATAATTCCATCGCCATTAAAGTGGGTGTCAGCAAATATTTTTTCAGTATTGGAGGTGTCTTCAACCGTGATCGAATCTGCATCGGCTTTGCCAAGATTGCTTAGAATCTGCTTGGCAGAGTCAAAGAGTTGCTGACCTTCTTCAGTTTCAGTGTTAATTGCAGAGAGTGGTAGTGCTTTGGCATTATTAAGAATATCATCAGGATTTTTAAGTATCGAGGTGGCCCATTGCACTGCAGCAATCACTTCCGGGGCGCGGATGTGGCCATCACCATCGGTATCAATGAGGTCCAGTGTGTTTTCATCAAACTCGATGCCCCGTGTTGGGCAGCTTAGAGCAGCCCAAAGCTTTTGATCAAGCTGGCCGAGTGATAAGAGGTCTTGACCGTCGAGTAGTTGAACTTGATCAAACCCGCCTAATCGTGAAAAGTTCCAGCGGTGTGTCTTGGCAAAATTGCTCATGATGTGTATATCCTCCCATATTATTTAAGATTTTAACTCTATCGAACGTGTGACTGAAGAAGTATCAGGGTTGTTACTTATGTTTTCTTTGCCAACAAGATTTTTGAGTGTGCCAGGTGCTTGCAAAGGCTCTATATGATCGTTGTCTGTTATCTTTTTGAGTGCTTCGAGTAATGCATCATGTTCAGCGCTGACGTTATCCCACAGTGTTTGCAGCGAACTGTTTAATTCTTCTATGCCTGATCGGATGCCAGTGCGCAATCCTCGTGCGGCTGCAGAGGCCAGTGAAGGGCGCAATTTACGCTGTAGTAACCAGGGAATGAGCCAGGCCAAACCAATGAGCA
>CAYXVC010000066.1:0-2397 GCA_964468225.1 uncultured Gammaproteobacteria bacterium | reverse complement strand
GAGTCTGGAATGGGCGGTCAGGTATGTTCGCTTGACGCAGGCTGTTTTGTAGCTCTATTTTTATATCGTCCATCAAACGATCACTTTGTGTGGTGCGTAGTGCATTGGTGAGTGTTTGTACGGGTGGTAAAATTTGCTGGTTTTGTTGTTTTCGGAATAGGCTTGGTTCCGTAGTTTCCAGTAACAGTGTTTGATTGATGATGTTTACTTGAGTTTCCAGAAGTTTTTCCAGCTTGGAAAGCTGTTCTTGAGCCGTATCTTTCCACTGTTTCTGATGGGTTTTCCAAAGTGTTTCTGATCCGATGATTTGATGAATCCGAGCCACTTGGTTTTTAAAATCATCCCGTCTGGCCTGTTGACTGATCTGCTGAAAGACCTCTAAACCATGCGCCTGCAAAGCTTGATTAATGGTGCTTTCCAAAAGATGAAAGTCATCCTCTGTTTGCTGATTCGAACAGCTTGTACGCAGAATCGTCGGATTTTCAAAACCTGAACTTTGTAGCCGGTTATTGAAATCATCAAACTGTTCAGTGGTTCCTTCATCCCAATGATTCATGACAAACAGCCATGCGTGACGATGGCTACGCTGCTGTAAAAAACGCCAGCCAATGTCATCTTGATAGCGTTCCGGGCTGACGACGTACACCAGCCAGTCGATATAGGGCAGCCAGGTGAGCACTAAATCACGGTTTTGGGTTGCAGTGCTATCAATGTCTGGCATATCAAGCCATGCGATTAAACGGCGGCTGTCATCCTGATGGTAGCGGATGCTGATTTGTTCGGTAGGAAACTCTTCAGGCAGGGGTTTCAGTTGATAATCCTGATGCAAATAAAGTGTCACTTCGTGAGAGGTCGGGCGCTCGACACCGACTCGCGCAATAGAGGCGTTGGCCAGTCGATTCAATAAGCTGCTTTTGCCGACTCCGGTGCCACCAAAAAGGGCAACGATTAATGGGCGTTGTTGTTCCGATTCAAATAGCTGTTCTGCGTGTTGTTGTTCGATTTTTCCCAGTGATTGAATCGCTTCCTGAGTGATCCAGCCTGCTTGCTGCGCTTCAGTTGCCCAGACTTTCAGTTTTTCTAATTGTTCATCATGCTTCATTACGCCAATTGCTCCATTGCCTGTTCTGCTTTTTCCAGCTCATTGGCACTGAATTGATACAGACCATCGTTGGACATATTGGCCGTTAACTCAATGAGCTCCGGGTAGAGTATTTGATCTGTGATGTGGTGCTCTACTGAGGCAAGCTGCTTTTGTTTTAACTCTTTTTCTACGGTGTGCATGTAACTTCCGACGGCACTTTCAGTTAAAAAGGATGTAAAAGAGAGTACAGCCGGTGCGATAGCAAGGTCATAAACATTAATTCCACCGCTTTTAACGGTAAATACAACAGCGGCTGCGTCTGTAGCAATACGTGTTGCCCGCAAACTGTTGAGTACAACGGGATGATCTTGCAGGTAGTTATAAAGCTTTTCAGCGGCGGCATCTATTTCAGGTTCAAAAGCCGTTTGGTGGTTTTTGATGGCATTATCAGTTGCTTGAATGATCGCGGGTTTGTTTCGTTGTAATTGCTGCGTCAGTGCACGATGCCACTGTGCGCTTTGATCCGTGCCTGATAGCTGCTCCATCAAGTTATTTTGCAGCGTACGAAGTGTGTGTAGTACGGCTTCGTTAATGACGGCTGTTTCATTGTCGGGTGTGTTATCAGGCAATTTTGATTGGCGTTGCTCTTGCCATAGTGAAACTATTTTTCTGCCGGGCCAGGTGACGATTTGTCGTGCAGTAGAGAGTGTGCCTGCAATGCCGGGAACTTCAAGCAGTGCCAGCAGTTGTATGATTGCTTTTTGTAATGTCTCAGAGTAGTGCGGGTTTTTCAGGTAATCTCTGTTGTAGATTTCCAGTGTGTCGTTCGTAGCCTGCTTGACTTCGCCTTGCCATGCTTTTTCTGCTTCCACTTCCTGACGAATGGGTGTGAGCCAATTTCTCCAATCACGTTGCAGGCTGTTTTTTAATAGCGTGGGGGATGATATTTGTGATGTGTCGGGCAGTGCGTCATATGCCTGTTTTCTAAAGTGATGACAGGCATCTGAGCGCAGTAATGTATCGGTTTCTGTATAAGGCAGCGTGATAATGGATTCATAGGCGATCTGCGCTTCTTCTAACCGTTTTTTGACCGACGATGCGAGAATATCTGCCGCATCGGGCGAAGTTTTGTTGATACATACCATCAGAGGGCGATTGATCGGAGCAATCATTTCCAATGTTTGCCAGACAGTTTGGTCGGCATACTTTTCTTTGCTGACCACTAAAACAATAAGATCAGCCATTGCACAGAGTTGCGGTACAGTGGTGCGGTATTCACGCGAGCTGACCGAGTCAAAGTCCGGTGTATCCCA
>CAYXVC010000065.1:12102-13227 GCA_964468225.1 uncultured Gammaproteobacteria bacterium | reverse complement strand
CATCAGGCAATTTAGCCGACTGGGATGATAGTTACGCTTTTGTTCTCGGCAATGAAGTCTCTGGCAATCGCCCTTGGCAAGGAAAACTGCGACTGGTCGCCATCCACAATCGAGCACTGAGTGAAACTCAAATCACTCAAAACTTTGAAGCAGGTGTGGGTCAAAAGTTTTTCTTGTTATTCAACATCAGTGAGCACATTGATTTGCCTGAAAGCTACGTACTATTTGAGGTCAGCCAATTTGATAGTTACAGCTATCTGTTTAGTCGCCCTACGTTCGTCAATCTTAATGCAGAAGTCCAGCCTGATAATATTTCACTTAAGGGATTACGCATTGGCATTAATGGCAAAGAGTCCAAAATAGGACAGGCGTATGCTCCACTTGATCTCACACTCTCTGCATCAGAATACACCACCAACGGTCAACGACTCTCTGACATCGGAACCACCATTCCACTGGAGAAAGGGGCTGATTCTGATGAGTTTTTTCTCACCTTTGAGCAGCTCGGTACAAACAGCAATGTATTTACCGAACCTGCACCATTACAGCCAGGGCTTCCCCCTGTCGTGACTCCAGCGCCTTCCGATATCGGTTTACGTACTTTTGATGAAATCAATATGACAATGGCTGCACTCACCACCGTAAGCCCAACTCAAAGTGATGTGCGAGATACATTTAACACAATAAAACAACAACTACCGTCTGCCGAAGTGATAAACGGCTTTCTTTCAGCGCAGCAAATGGCTATTTCACAATTGGCCATCGAATATTGTAATGCACTGATTGAAGATGTGGATAAGCGCAACAACTACTTTCCCGGATTTAATTTTAGCGCACCGGCAACCACTGCTTTTACCTCGAGTGACTCCCTGACTGACCCACTTTTGGATAGAATGATGGGAACGAATTTAAACAGCCAACCTGATCGTCTGAATGTAAAAAGTGAGCTTAACAGCCTCATAGGCAAACTAGTAACAGCTTGCGGTACCACATGTGATGAAAGCCGTACCAAAACAATTGCCAAAGCAACGTGCGCCGCAGTATTGGGCAGCTCCATCACATTAATACAATAGAAGCAGAGGAAATCGGCCATGAATCGCTTTAAATCTAAAAATCACCGCAACA
>CAYXVC010000065.1:0-12002 GCA_964468225.1 uncultured Gammaproteobacteria bacterium | reverse complement strand
GCCAGCATTGCAGGCTCCAATGTACTGGTCGGAAAACAAGGTGGGCAACTTGATTTGCTGACAACAGCAGGTTATAGCCGAATGGGCATTCCAGGCGACATGGTCCCATCACTGGCTAATGCCGCCACCGAAACTTCTGACTTCATAGATACTGAGCTTGGGCTTGCCTTCCATTCAGACAGTCAATTCTTACGTGGTATTAAAGAAAAAACATCCGCTTCCACTCGAGAGAAAATTAATGGTGCAATCATCCCTGCACGCTCTGAAAATGATACCGGCAATAATCCACACAACCCGATGTACGCTATCAACAAGGCCGGTGCCGATGGGGCGCTACTCACACTCATCGGTTCACAAAATACTGACTCTGGTGGCAACTCCGTTGCACCAGACTCAATGATCAGGCTCGATAAGCGCCCAACCAAAGTAGATCGGCCCAGCGATGTGACTGGGCTGGTCGATACCGGAAAGCTGGTAGGCCTTCTTGATCAAAGTGATGCCGTTGCGGTCATGGAATCCATTCATCGCATCAGTGCAATGAAAACTGGCCAAGTCACTACGGACGAAGTTATTAAAGACTTAATGCAATGTGGTTACGTTAAAAGTGCCGATCTGTTGGATCGCTATGGTGACCCTGCGGAATTAAACCCCAGCCTTGATACCAATATCATTGGCGATCAGGGCATTTTCAACCAGACTGAATATGACGATGACCGCGAATTCCAAAAAATAGCTTCTATCATGAAATTAGTGATAAATGGCTATGCAGGAGCGGGCACAATCACAATCGGGGGTTACGATTACCACACAGGTGACCGCGCTGTGGGTGAAATTCGAGACTTGCGTGCAGGGCGTTGCATGGGTGCGGCTCTGGAATATGCTGCACGCAATGAAAAACCTTTGATGCTTTATGTATTCAGCGATGGCTCTGTTTCCAGTAACGGTACGATTGATGATTCAGAGGATGGCCGGGGTAAGGGTGTTTGGACCACTGATAACTCCTCTACTGCCGCATCGTTTTTTCTTGTATACAGTCCAGATGATCGCCCTGAGCTCACAGGTGGCACTCCAGACGCTCAAGCTCAGCAACAACAGATCGGTTTTTTTCGTGCTGATGGCTCCGTCGAAACAGCTTCCAGCCCAGCCGCTAATAACGTTAATCTTCTGGTGGAAACCGTAGCGCTCAACTACATGGCTCTACATGGTGAAACGGGACAATTTGCCGCACAATTCCCAAACCATGGTTTAGGTAATTCAACCATGCTGGATAGCTTGACCGCCTTTAATTCGATTGTGAATGGGACAGTAGGTGGTTAATATTAACCACCACCCCGAACTAACCTGATAAAGTTTTTTCCTGTTTTATACTTAGGTTCCATTTTCCCATACCAAAATGAAACTAACCAGGCAGAATCTGCAGATCCGGCATAAGATGTAGATGACCAATAAGCGTCTCCAGCACCAAACATACTAAAAATATTTACATTAATAGATGGAAAAACACAATTATTAGCAATAATAGATTCCAGTTCTTTTTTATTAGGCAAGCGCCAATCACTATAAGCATCAGCACTATTGCTATTGACAGTTTTTACATGCTGAAGCGCTTCCTTCCAAGTATATGATGTAACAGATTTTCCCGAGCACTCATCTCCCGACTGCCCTTCTGTACATTTTCGCCACATTAAACCGGTTCGAGTATCCGTAACCAATCCATTACCATGAACATTAAATGCGCTATCAGGAGCTGTTTCAGGTATGTATGAAAAGCACCCAGCAAATACATTGGCACACCCGCCCCAGAATATAACCAGAAAAATTAATTGAATATTTTTCATTTGTTCACCAAATCATTCAAATTATTACTATGAACTAAACGTACTGCGTTTGCATCACCACCTGGATAGCCATCAATGAGGCCTGAATAAAAATCCACCGCCCAGGCATAAGGTGCAAAATCAGTACTCGGTGAACTGGACCAGTAAAGTGTAGATGCCGTATATGGAAAGTATTCCACATCGATAGAAGGATCAATCCTCCCGCTATTAAGAAGTGATATCAGCTCTCGTCGATCCGGCATTCGCCATTGGTTTAAACCACAGAGCCCAACAGAGTTTACACGTTCGGTATAAGCTTCTGTATTGCAGTACGATGCTTCTACACCACTTATATAATCTTTACACTGAATACTCTTGTTTTTTTGCTTTTTATATACAGTAAGTGCTGATGGTTTTTCACGATTAGCCCAAGGAATAAAGAATGATTCATCTGAGGTATACCAGGAAAAAAGCTCATCTTTATCATGAATTCCACCATCATCTGTTTTTGATTCCCAAATCAAACCGGTCACATTATCTCGAACGCAGCTCCACTCCAGTGCTGAAGCTGACAAATCATTACCCATACTACCCAATTTGGTAAAACTGAATCCTGCATGGCCATCTGAATCATCATTGTGCGTTACATCGCGACCAAACCGAGCATCCTGACCTGGGTAATCTACAGGTTCTTCATTCATTTCAGCCACCGCATTGAAAAATCCGGTGACTCCAGTGTCGTTTAAAGGCAAGCTATAATTTTGTGAAGTGGGCTGCCACTTAAAAGTGACATCGTCGACTAGAATGTTTTTATCGTTACTATCCAAAACCCATAACTCTAAAGTAACCGAACCGCCAGTTATGCCATAAGCGACTGGATTAACTGTTTTAGTCCAGTCCTCACTGTTTCCACTGCACGCATTACTACACAATATCAGTTCATCATTTAATGAATTAAAATACGCACTGACTTTTTTCAAACCATCTTCATCCGTTACATTCGCAGCAATATCAATGTCGCCTTCGTAACTTTCACCTGTAACTGGTTGGGTAATTTTGCCTGTCGCGAGAATATCCTCAGCCGATATGACCTCAATTTCAAAAGTTTTTAATACTTCATTATCAGCAGCTAATATTTTGGCAGGCTTTTTTCCAACTGCCGAAGGCGTACAACGAAATTGTTGCTGGTTCTGATTACCACCTTCCAATAAAACGGGAGAAGAACAATCTTCAATTTCCAAATGAATTTTATCTGTCAAAAACTGGCCTTTCACTGTAAAATCAGTCTCGGTATTCAACGTAACAGAAAGTGGCGAAAGCTCAGTGATTTCCGGTGATGGTGGCTCATCATCATTCAAAATGGTTGCCGTTACCTCAAGCAAGTCACTGTTTCCCAGTATTACATTCTCCGCACCACTCAAACGGATATTAAAGCTTTCATCGCTTTCAACCTCTGAATCACCAACGACAGAAACTGAAATAAGCGCCAGAGTTTCACCTACTTCAAATTTTATTTCACCCTCTTTTATCGGCGAATAATCACCTTCAGTCGCACTACCTTCCACCGTGTCATAATTAACTGTTACTGCTTGTGTTGCCACCCGGTTCAATGTCGCCTCAAATTCAAAAGGCGTCATAACCCCTTCATCGCCCTCTTTTTCTGATAGTCCATTAATCCATAATTGGGGAATTATGATCGTTTCTGTACGTTTGGAACTCTCTCCGCCACTATTTACTGCACTTATAGCGTATTCATAAAGATGAGAATCTACAATAGGGTGTTCATAGGAAGTTTCTGTCAAGCCTGACTCGACCTCTAGCCAGGCAGACGAGGGCGCACTGATTAAACGATGATAAAGCGTGTATGTAACATTGGGCTGTATATTCCAGCTCAGCTGGTTAACACCCGCCTTAGCCTCTATTTTCAGCATGGTAGGAGCGGCAGAAATAACGGCCTTTGGATCAGGTGTTTCATTGGGGTCAGGGTCGGTTGATCCTGAGCCACATGCACTTAATAGCCCTATAAAAAAAACGACCCACCCTCGCTTAATAACACTTAACAACATCAAGCAAACCTCAAACTGGAAATTTAAAAGGAAACTAATAATTAATTCACGACGGCTTCAATATGTTCAACCACTATCTGAACACTTGATTGCCCACGAAACCGATTGATATCCAAACGATATGCCAAACGTGCTTCCGTGACTCCATCAGGTAATACACTATCATCCGTATTAAAAGCAATAGCATCCAGTAACTTTTCGTTTGTCCCTGGAACTTTAAGCAGCAGCTTCAAATGTTTTTCACCAACTACCCGACGATTCATTAACTGAAACACGCCATCAAACACGGGTTCGGGAAAGCCTTGCCCCCATGGGCTTGCTGTTCTCAGAGTTTCTGCTAACTGCATATCCAGATCATGCGCTTGCAATTCACCATCACTCCAAACGATACTTCGAAGGTTATCGCTGTTAAGGATTTGACGCACTCGCTCATCAAACTCATCACGAAACAGCTCAAACCCATCAGCATCCATGGTCAAACCTGCCGCCATCGCGTGCCCCCCGAATTTTGAAATCAATCCAGGATGCGTTGTATCAATATGAGCGATCACATCACGAATTTGTAATCCAGGGATAGAACGTGCGGAGCCTTTGATTTCACCTGACTGCCCCGGCGCAAAAATAACAACGGGACGATGGTGCAGCTCCTTTATGCGGGATGCAATCACTCCTACAACGCCCTGATGCCACTTTTGATTGTACAGCGCGATACCAAAAGGCAACTCATGACTCTCGGTATTCAGCTGCAAATGCTCCAGATCACGTAACGCATCAATACGCATTTCAGCTTCGATTTTTCGCCGCTCCAGATTCATCGTATTTAAACGCCCCGCGATTTCATTCGCCTCGCTCGCTTGGTCACTAAGCAAGCACTCAATACCCAGCGACATATCATCCAATCGCCCTGCGGCATTCAATCTGGGGGCAACAGCGTAACCCATATCCGAAGCGATCACTCGTTCAAACTGGCGTCCACTCACTTCCAACAACGCATAAATACCGGCACAACCCGTACCATTGCGCATTCTAGCCAAACCTTGCGCAACCAGTATGCGATTATTATGATCCAGTGGCACCATATCAGCCACCGTTCCAAGCGCGACCAGATCCAATAATTGTCCCAGATTAGGTTCTACGGAATTTTGTTTTTCAAACCAACCCTGCTTGCGCAAATGTGATCGAAAAGCGAGCATCACATAAAAAATAACTCCGACACCGGCCAGATTTTTACTGGGAAACTCATCACCATTCTGGTTGGGGTTCACAATGGCATCGGCATCAGGTAACTCTTCACCTTGAATATGATGGTCAGTAATCAGAACACGCGTACCTGACTCTTTTGCAAATGCAACACCACGAATGCTGCTGATTCCATTATCGACTGTAATAATGAGATCGGCTGACGGTGTATCATCGGCACTGATTAACTCTGGAGTCAAACCATAACCCGAATCAAACCGCCGCGGCACCACATAGTTCACATGCTGAAAACCCAGCATACGCAAGGCACGTATCGCAACAACGCAACTGGTCGCTCCATCCGTATCAAAATCAGCAACAATCAAAACACGCCACTGTGCTTGCAGTGCTTTTTGCAATAACTCCACAGCTTGATCAATACCTTTTAACGAAGTAAAAGGCAGTAATAATTTCAGCTTATTCTCTAACGCCTGCGATGATTCCAGTTCACGCGCGGCATATATTCGCGCGAGTACAGGATGAAGACCGCCAGGCAGCACATGGTTGCTCTCAATCGGCACACGTCGAGTAATAACTTTCATTGAATTATCGGGTACTTTGTAATTAGAAACGACCGTGTTGACGATTAATATAATTATTCAACTCGACATGCTGCGTATTCATGCGGCGCAGTATCATATGAACCGATCGAACAATAGAACGCATGACTTGGTAAACCAAAGCACCATTACTCTCCACCAAAGCCTCAAGTTTTGAACGACTCAAGCTGAATACTTCAGATTCACCAAGAGAAACAAGTGTTGCAGAGTGTTCAGCCCCATCAACAAAACCCATTGCACCTGCTAAATCACCCCCTTTCAGGATATGCAGTGTCAACTTCTCATCGCCTGAGCCACTTTTAGTCACGGCTAATTTCCCTTTGATCACAACATAAAGAGAGTCATCTTTTTCACCTTCATCAATAAGGTGCTCATCATCTTTCAACGTGCGTACTTCTACGATATCTGCCAATATACTGCACTGTTCATCCGTTAAATCTTCGGCCAATGGGGATACTCGTACGATCTGAAAGTTTTCTTTTGAATTCATACTAAAAACACCTTATTAAATACTGTGAAATTAAAAGAAGATAATCTTTATGATTATACGCCTTTCATACATTAAAAATCACTTCCACCATGCCTTTTTTGGTGATTTTTCATGTAATACATTATGACAACGATTGCAAACCCATAAACTGAACGAAACCCGGTCATGGCAACGACCACAAAATTGCCCCTGAAATATTTTATCCATTGTCACCGGATTAGCATTTTTTTTAGGTATGAATATTTTGTCGTGACAATTATCACAGGAAAGCCATTCTGTATGCGCTTTATGGGGAAAGCGTACATGTGGCATACCTGCCGTCTGTTCCATAATCACATCCATATCAAGCACAGAAAGCGCATCACTTTCACTATTGTTTAAACTATGGCGCGGATCAATCAAACCATCTCTTAAAGCTTTCACCCAATCCACCTCCCCTCGCGAATCTTTGGGAAAGCTTTTTAATGATTCATCCGGATTCTGCAATGCATTTATCGCTGGATTTTCAGGATCATGAATTCCATCTTTTGCCAAAGAGGTCAAAGGCGGAGGTAAATCTTCTTTTTTGGCCTGAGCACCCCCCCCCACAGCAGCACAGAATAGAAAAAACAAGAAAATCATCCATTTAGTTTTCAGATCTATTCGCATCTCATATGATCTCCATTCGTATTTATTTGCCAATGCTAAATTGATCGCTGGTTATTTTTTATAACCAGTCAATAAAATAAATGGGCTGGGCGGATCCATCTGTCTCGAATCAATATTGATAAACCCGACTTCACGCATAATATCCATCATCTCTGTTGTGGAGTATGAAGAACCACCAATAGTGTTAATAATCTGATTCACACCAATAAGTGCTGCTAATTCCGGGCCATTTTTTTCCGCGTTCAAAAGTTGCTCCTGTATCATTATCACGCCATCAGTACTCATGGAGTCATAACACTTCTTGAGCAGTTTTTTTACATTTCCAGGAGATTCCTGATTCGTCATTGAAGAGAGCAACATCGCATCATTGCCTTCCCCTAATGAATCACTATTGTAGTCACCTGGCAATAACTGAACACGATCCTGCATCTCATACTCATCTACAATTTCTTGTGCAATGACCAAGTTTTGCGCCCGATCCATTGCAACAGCATTCAACCCATCATAGCGCTTACAGAACATGATTGAAAAAGTTGAAGGCCCACAACCAACATCCATCAACTTTTTCTTGCCTGCTAAATCCACCATGCTGGTTAAAACATCGGACTGTGATAATGCCCGATTATGCATCCCCATCATATAATCACGGGTCTCTTCATCACTGTAGGCTTGATGCATCAATGCTGAAGGCTTGCCGCTTTTGACGGTATCATAAAGCCCACCCCACGCCTCATACCAGTTTTCAAACATGTAGACGATACCGCCCTGATAGAATTTGCTCGAACTGGCTAAAAAAGTCTGGCTAAATTCATTATTCTTAAAAGTATCACCGTCACGTTCCAGAAAATCGATTGATACCAGAGCACTTAACAGCGCACCTAAACAACGACGATCCGACTCGGTCTCTTTCTGAAGCGTATCCAGGTTTTTTGGTTCGCCATCCAAACGATTGAAAATATCAAGCCGATTTGCTGCATGCAAAACACAAGATTGCCAGTAACCCGAAGCCACCTGCATCACTTTCATCGGATCAAGCCCTTCTGGTAACCCCCAGCTATCACCACTATTTTTTTTATCGCTATCCCACGACTCTGACATTCAAAAGCCCCTTAATAATTTAGTCATCAGAATGAATGAGAATATGAATCATGCACAGTGATTTGTCCAGTTCACGCATAAAAAAAGCCACTGTAAACAACAGTGGCTTCTATTAAGTCAGATGCAACAACAAGATTACTACATCATAAAACCTTACAAACCGGCTTAGACATATCGCTCTGACCTGAACCGCCGATAGCCTTAATGCTAAAACAGATTTGATCACCTTCACGTACCCTAAGGTCATTTACATTATAAGTAACCGAAGGCGCAGACATATTAAACCCTGGACTGGCACTTCTTAGCACGTTGATTCTGATATTTTTTGTGTCTTCTTTGCTGCTTCCAAAAAAGATCTTATAACCCTCTACATTTCCTTTACTGGCCTTCCATTTAAGCGTTGCTTTTTTAGAAGCCGCCATACCTTCCTGATTCCACACTTCTATTTCGAAAAGATTTGCCCAACTCGTATTATCGCTGGCTGAATTCAAAATAACTTTAACATACTGGGCAGTCTCCGAGTTGAATGACTTTTTTGTCCAGCGACTGGCTGATGATTTTGCGCTTTTTACAACCGTCTTCCAGTTTTTGTTGTCATTTGATACCGCAATATCATAGTCATATATACGCCCTTGATCGTATTTAAAAAAAGCGATGCGCAGGGTATCCAATTTTCGTTTCACCCCTAAATCAAGAGTGATCCATTCATAATCTTTTGCATTGGATGAAATGCCTTTTTGGCTCCAGCGAGAAGTCTTATCCAATTTGCCATCAATGGCTTTCGATGCATTGTAAGACTCTCCATTACTGAGCTTTTGAAACCCGGAAGATGAAGCGGAAACAATGGCCAATTTACCAACTGGATACGTTGTGGTTTTAGGTGCTTTTTGAAATTTGGGTGGCGTAGTAGAATCAGGACGCACTGTCGTTGTGGGCTGGAGTGCTCTCACTTTGATTAGAATGTTCTTCTGATTGCTTCCTCCCTTCCCATTATCACAACTCAAACTGAAACGACTATCGTTATTTAGAGGTCCCACTCGCCTATTACCTGCAGCAACCACCGCCAAATCCAGATCTGGCCCCGTTATCTGGCAGTTTCTATGCGTCGAAACCCACATCAAATTACTATAACCTCCAGGCAGAACGACTGTTGGAAATGCCATCAGTGCCATTTTTACAGGCAATGTAGCAACCGCTGATCGTATCGCACTATTGATCAACTGGTGTTGTTCAGAACTATTATAGACCGCGCTGTTGGCGGTGGCGAAGGCTGCCAGTTTACTGATCAGATCTTCGCGATCTTCTTCCGATATGATTTCACCTGCGACCAAAGTCTCAAGCAGCTCGGCTATTTTTTTAATCTCTTCATTATCCGGATCGACAAGCAATGCAGCTTTTACTGCGGCTTTGGCCTGTATCAACACCTCTTCTGTAGGTGCGACATCAGCAATGGTATCTGTGGCTGTAGGCACGAAGCGTTTGATAGCTTCATCCAGTGTTTCAGCATACAAAGCTGTACTAAAAAGCAACAGCGAAACAGCGGTAATATTTCTTAACATAATTTTCCCCTTGTCCTTAATTACAGTGAAGCCATAACATCAACACTGGAAATTTTCAGTGTTTGACTTAATGTTTCAATCAGAACTTGAGCTGAAAGTACATTCGCGGTAGCTGCTGCAACTGTATCGACAGGTTTTTCCCCTTGATAACCATTAAGTGATCCATCTGCTAAATCGCTTGACAACACTGAGACCAGGCGATCCTGAGACCAGCGCTCTCCTGCAGCCGATAGCGTGGCTTGCGTGCGACGCAACCATTCACCCATAGCGACACTGGCTTTGACAAATGAGGCCACATTCTCTTCGACCAGCTCAGATGCCACCACATCGGGCATAACCATCGAATCCAACCCGAAACTCATGGAATTGGTAATCTGAAACTTGGCCAACATGACGTTACGTGGATTCAGCCCACCACCCATAACTTCGGCACTTTTAGTAATCATCGTGGTAAAAGAGTTGATATTAGCAGTTGATTGAGATGAATTTTCAACAATTGAAATCATCTCAAAGCCTGGAACATTCTGAGTCACAGTATCCGTGCCACCATCGACATGCAAGGTCAGTGGATAGGATGTTCCGCTTGGGATATTGATAACGTAGCGAGCGTTGTCATCACTGACGGTAGAAGCAATCGTGTCGCCCATTGCATCTTTTACGGTGATATTCGCTGCAATCACAGGCGCATCACCCACAGCACCACTCAGCTCCAGAGTTTTGTTACTAGCCTGAACATCGTCAGACAAGAGGCTTACCGCTTCCAGTATTTCTGCATCACAAGCAACAAGCGTCGTCGATAATACAATGACAGAGAGCAGCTTAGGGGTCGATCTGATAAGTTGACTCAACATTTAATGCCTCATTTCCAAAAATATATCCTAACCTACGAACAATCTTCTCACTTTCCAGGCCAACTTACTGAGGCAGAGATAACCATTGGCTTGTGACACAAGTCACAAAAAACAGTTCTCTTAAAGCTGCATGGAAAATCTTTAAGCTAAAGGACTACAGCACTTATATAGACAAGAGGCATTTAATTCAAGCACTTAAGTATATTGTTTTATGAAATACTCGTGTTAATGCTTAACTTTCAGCCAATAATTATCCAACTGAAAGGAGGGGCTGTGCTTTTGAGTATGACACTGAGCACATACCTCTTTTTTTGGCAAAACACTATTTTCAACGGGAGTGATACCTTGCGACTTAACATGCGCCAACCCTGCTCCATGGCACGATTCACACTGAACATTTTTCAGGTTTTTTGTCAGATGACTGGCGATGAAACCACCGGACTTGCGATACCCCACAACATGACAACCAATGCACGCAGGGTCAAATGATTTATTCACGTTCGACAAGCTGCGATATGCTTTCGAGTGTCGGCTTTTTCCCCAGACATTATAAGCAGACTCATGACACGTTTTGCATACCTTGGCTCCAGCATAAGGACTTTCGCCTTGCCGCTGCGCGTTACGCAGTTCAACCTCTTTTTGATAGTTTTCTTCAATTTTTTGATTGTATTCTGAATACCACTGACTCAATCCAGGCGCATCTTCAACCGTTTGCGGCATTGCGATCACATCATGTGAAAACTCATTAATATTTCCCTCGGCTCCAAGTGCAATTTGCAAACGACCCAAGCGCATTCCTCTGGAACCAGGCGTTAAAACCAGCGTACTTCCAGCCCAACGTGGCTCTCCATACTCTTCATAAGCTGCTTTAATAATCAAGACATCAATCCACTGCATGGGCAACTGTGCCTTTGCGTCATCCAAAGTTAATGCAGTCGCAATGATCGTTGTCTCTTTTAATTTTTTGGCCTGCTTTAATTTTTGTGCAAGTAAAACTGTAGAAGCATCAACTATTTCCTGCTGATCACTCATGCTTTGAAAAGGCGACTGCTTGGGGTCAAGCCATGAAAAAAAAGTGAGTACTGCTGATTGACGCTGAATTTTTTGTGCCGATGAAAAAAGCGCACCTTGCCAGTTGCTCGCCACCCATGGCAAATCAACTGCCAAAAACTCTTTGCCATAAGCCAAGTCCTGCCACTGCAAACCTATCGCATCATAACCAAGCCGACTAAAACCTTTAAGAATATACTCTGCGGTTAATTTATCGTGCTCGGCAGGGTTATTGCTCAATAAACCACCGGCTGAAATAGTCACCAGCGCTCTGTTTTCCTTCCGCAATTGATCCAGCATCGTTGCACGACGCAGTATTCCACCAAAATTTCCTTCTATGCTGCAGCCACAAGGCTCAAGCTCCCCATCAAGATTACCAGAATAAACCAGTGTGATTTGACGAGGTTCAAACGGTTCGGATCGATCCAGAAAACTACACGAAACCAACAATGAAACTAACATTAACAAACAAAGGGTTTTCATAACTACAAAGCGTGATTTGAAAGATAAAAACCGGAGTGTATCAGGAGATGGCGAACGAAAGAAATGGTGGCTATGCCGAGATTCGAACTTGGGACCCCATCATTATGAGTGATGTGCTCTAACCAGCTGAGCTACATAGCC
>CAYXVC010000064.1:2296-13245 GCA_964468225.1 uncultured Gammaproteobacteria bacterium | reverse complement strand
GATTATTTTTGATAAAAAAGCCTCTAACTCGACCAAAGTTAAAGCTATCAAAAAAATCCTTTAAGTCTATATTGAGGACATTTTTCTGGTTCAAGTGCATCACGGCGTTGGTCATAATTGAGCATTCTCGAACAAAGCCATGTGACAAAGCGTGTTTATATGTATATTTTTTTTGATTGGCTTCGTTTATTTCATCAATACAATCTAGTAATAAATTAGATAGGCTCGATTGCAGCCTTTTTAATTTTTCTGATGGTGAGAATATAGTTCGAATGCCACCATTTTTTTTAGGTATTGTAAAGTTGGTGTATTGAGTAACTGGTTTTAATTTATATAGAACATGAGTAAGAAACTGTGCTTTTGCCCCTAGTAATGCCGCTAACTCTGGTTTTGTGGTGATTTGTTTAAGTGCTTCTAATTTATTCATTAATTTTATTCTGGCCCTTAAGGTGGCTTATGGGCACTCTTATGCACTGCGACGAGACTATCAAGAAATGCAACAATCACTGTTAAAGGCAATCCAAACGGACATTTTTTTCACTGATCGCGATACGCGACCCAAAATCTGCCCATAAACCGCTAGCTAATCTATCAAGGTTTTGTAAGGGGGTCAATCAAAATAACTTCACACAATTAGATTTATTCCTATAAACCTCATAGAGTTAAAGCCGTATTAAGGGCCCGACAATAATCTACCTAATTACGTACAAGCTTCCGCTAATTTAAAGACTATGAATAACATATTTCCCAATATATGTGTGGCATCAGTTTTTTCAAGGAACCTCTTTTCGCCCCTGGCTCCTCACCAGCAGCAATCCAGCCAGAAACATCAAAAGCGCAACTCCGGCAGGAATGCCATACACCTTCATCAAATCCGGACTCTTAGGCAACACCAACCAATACCATGTGGTTAAAGTATGACGCGCACCAATCTCGCCATTATTTCCATCCCAATTGGCAAAAGAGATAGGAATAAAATCACCTTCATTGAAGCTTACATCGCCCGATGCTTCACTTCCCTGACGAGGGCGCTTCATCAATATACTCCAACGCCCTTCTTGCCACTGACCCGTAGCTGTCAAACTGCTATCACCTTCTCGCATCTCTATTTTCTGATCAGGGCCACTCGCGTCGAGCAGAGCTGCCCGTTCAGCCACTTCTGGCTCGACGCTGCCTGCATTCCAGTACCACATGGTGGTGGGGTGCGCGCTGTCACCATGTCGGTAAAGTGGTTTGATCACGACCGGTGAAGTTTCAAACGATTCTGCTTTGGGAAACTGAATCGCCAGTGCATCAGAGTGCATATCCAGAGAATCGTCATGAATCTGTGTCGCCACGGGTTCACCCGGACGGCTGTCAGTGCGATCGCTCCAATCCATTAGAAAAGCAATTTCATCCTCGTTGTAAAGCACTCGCACAGTGACGGCATCATTCAACGGCGTGAACAGGCGCTCTTCTTTGATGACGTTAGGCACCAATGTCAACGTAACTGCGGGCGCATTGATCCAAGCCTCTGCGGCCAAATCATCAGGCAACGCACCTTCTACTTTTTGTGCTCGCACTACTGGCTCATCGCTGGGCGGTACGGTGGTCTCTCTCAAACTGTAAACGAAATTAGCGATATGCCAACGATCATCAATTGAAACTGAATCTTCATTGCCCTCTTCCGTGGCTCGATGAGCCGGCATCGGTGTACCGGGTATACCGATGGAGAGGCGTGAATAAATTCGCTGAACCGTTTCCTCGCGGGATTTTTCATCACCACCGGCCACATTAGTGGTGCGCCATGTCCACGGTTTTGTCAGGTCACGAGGCCAGAGGCGATTACCCCAATCGTCTTCCAGTTTCTTGCCGGACGTAATGTTACCGCGCCCTTCCGATCCGTGACATTTTCCACAAATTTCTTTAAATACAGTTTCACCTTGTGCTACCGATTCATCACTGAAAGCAATCTGCCCTTTCAATGGCTCATTTTCCGTGATCTGCACATAATCATCTTTAAGGTAATAACCATCCTCATCGAACGCTTCATCATCGGCATCTTCCGGCGCCCATGCTGCAGTCATATCAAAGCTTTTGATCACCGGAATCAGGCTGCTAATCTGCTCATCACTCAGCAATGTATCCCAACCTGGCATTCCTGTGCCGGGAAACAGGCCAAATTTGATGGCATCAAAGAGATCGCTGTCTTTTGGCAATGTGGTGCCGGGCGTTGTTTTGTATTTAAAAAGCCCCAATGAAAAATCACGCGGCTTGGGATAGAGATAATCCATCGCGGGGCCGTCCCCCATTCCCTGCTCACCATGACATACGAGACAACGCTGTTTATAAAGTGCCATTCCCATCTGGTTTTTACGCTCTTTTGATACCTTGTCTTTTATTCCCGTCACTGCTCGGGAGATATCCTGATCCCAAATTCTGGGCACTTGTTCAACATAATCAAAAAGAAAGGTGATCACTTGCCATACCTGCTCTTCATCAAGCATTTCATGCCAGACTGGCATTGCAGAATTCCATGGTGTACCTTCCTTCGGTAAGCTTGGGCCACCGGTCGTAATACGCCAGAAAAGATAGGATTCCTGCAACTGGGCAATCGTACCGACATCCTGAAAATTCGCAGGCTGGGGATTGAAACCACGAGCGTAATGCCCTTTGCCATCCAGCAGATCACCATGACAATAGAAACAGTTCTGATAATAGATTTCAGAACCCGCAGCAATCACTTCATCGTAACGCTCCCAAGCGCCCTCTTCATCACTCTCCATCTGCTCCAGCACTTCAGTTCGCAGGGGGTTTTCCAATGTCCCCAGATCATATTTATTACCATAAACCTTCACTGAGGCAGGCGGCGCGGGATGCACCTGACGCAACTCCACTGGTGCATCAACTGAAGGTTTGACCATGCCGTATGTGGCATAACCCACCAATACAGGAATCAAAATCAGATAGGCCCAACGCACCACCGACAATTCCGGCTTTCTGAGCACATTCAAAATGGGTGATTTAAATTCACTCCAGCGCTCATCGTCATACGAAAAATAGAGCAACACTCCGATGATAGTGATAATCATGTATTGAATCATCAGCGTCTGAGGTAACAGCGGTGGAAAAGCGTTATCAAACACCACGTAAGAGAACAGAACAAACAGTACCGCTTGCCAAAACGCCGGAATCTTAAAACCTTTCATCAAATGACTCCTATTAAATACTTCATTTTTGCTGCGCTAAAAACTGAACCATCATCTCCATTTCCCGAGCGGTGATCTGTTCGCCAAAATTGGCGGGCATCATGCCACCTGAAAAACCTTCGGGGATGACCACTTCGGGGTCAATAATGCTCTGCCTGATCTCTTCCACACTCAAACGACTGCCTATACTTTGCAGTGAAGGGCCCATCAATACATCGGAATTTTCTAACGAATGACATGCCGTGCAACCCAGTTTAGCCATCACCTCTTCTGCCGATTGTGCGATTTCCACGACTTGACTCGCTGAAGAAGCCTCTTCGGGTGCTGCACTCGGCAATGAGACCGTGACATCATTGCCATCCTTCGCTTGCATAAAAGCAATCACAGCGTCCATTTCAATGGCTGAAAGTTCAATGGGCGATTTATCCACCGCAGGCATTTGAGATTCCGTATCATTCGAGCCTTTTTTACCAAAACCGGCCACGACATAAATGCCGGGGTTCACCAAAGATTCGAGAAGATAAGAGCCATCGTCGGTCGCCGTTCCCTGATAACGTTCATCGGCCAGACGCTCTTTGGAAGTTGCCGTCATATTAAGCACCAGAATGTCGGGAGCACGTCCCAAATCATTATGACAGAGAGAACATGTCCCCTTACCGTGGAAAACCTCTTCTCCCAACTCGACAAATGACTCCATCGTTAAAGACCCGAGATCCACCTCTTTATCCACCGGCGCTTCGCCTTCGACCTGTGGCAGCAAATTAGCAAATAGGGTGAAAACCATGATCATCACAAGACTAAAACCCATCGTTTTAGCCAAAACCGAACCTGGGCTCGCGGCTTTATGCTCCGCAGAATCGCTCATGCTCCACCCCCTTCACGCACACTCTTTGTGGACAGTATCTGAGCGGGTGGTATCTGGCGCTGACCACTGAGCGATGCAATCCAGAAAACAAAGAGCACCAGCAGCACAAAGAGCACCGTGGTAATTGTCATCATATTGCCTGCATAGCCAATCGTGGGAATGTAATTATCCGGCGATCCATCTTTCATCACGGTGTAAACGTGCCAGTGCGTGCGTACTGAAGAGCGCACATAACCCATCAATGCCATCAGCCAGGTAAATGCGATAGGCAGTGCAAAAAGTGCATACTGCGAACGATCACTGACCTGCCCCCAGCGCGACGGCGTTTTCTTCGCGCCTTTCGACATCATGACATCAATCGTCACACCCGCAATAATCACCACCAGAGTCGAGGCGACCTGTATCACACTGGAGCCTACTTTATAAACGGTATTAGAAAAGTAGCCGTAATAGACACCGACAAAAATGATATTAATCACTGCAACAACGTAGATGGCGACCATAATCGCGTTACCGGTATTCACCCATGAAACGGTGAACACTTTATCTGATCGGTTATAGAGCTGAAAAGAGAGAAAAGTGAAAATCAGCATCAAATTCACCGCCACATTCTTCGCTGGCATAATGCCCAGCGGCCCCAATATACCGTGATGGCTGCCACCCAGTGCCGCCATCTCTGCCGAAGTCAGAATCAGCGTATGAGGCGTCACCCAGATAAGAAAGCAGATCGTGATAATGATGGCGATATATTTAATCGCGCCTTTGTAGCGATCAGCACCCGCGTTACGCGACATCCCCGACCAAAGATAATAATTAGCCGCCAGTAAAATCGTACCAATCAGTACCGCCTGTACGATAAACAACCAGGCGAGAATACCGCCCATTGCAGTAATCCCCATCTGCTGAGAATAGGCGTAGATTTCAGCCATCAACCAGTAACCGGCGAACGGCAAGGGCAGGAAGGCCAGCACTGCAATAAAATTAGAGGTATAACCCATCCAGTCGTAATGCGCTTTCTCTTCTGCAGTGCGAGCCGCCAGACATTTATAAGCAGCGTAAGCACCCACCACCGCGCCACCAAAGGCGATGTTGGCGATAAACCGGTGCAAGTTGATCGGATTCCAGAGCGGCCCTTTCATGACCTCCCAAATATTGCCAATCACAGCACCGACCTCATTCACGCCTGAGGGAGCCATCATGAATGTCGCCCATGAATTGGCGACCACCATCAGCGTTAATCCGACAGCGTTGAGCAATAACCCGAGCGAAAGATGGACCCATTTAGCGTTACCGTAACGAAGTGCATCCCAACCATAATAATAGATATAAAGCACCGCGCTTTCCATGAAAAAAAGGATGGCATAGACCATCATCTGCGCGCCGAATACCTCCATCATGTAGGCCATAAAGTCGGGATAGAGCAGAAACAGCGCCAGCGACAGAGATCCCCCAAAAAGTGCCGTAATCGAATAGGCCGTGATGCTGATTTTCATGAACTCGTGCGCCATGTCGTCATAACGAGCGTCGCCCGTTTTCACGCCCAGCAACTCAATCACAAGAACAAAGAGCGGCACCGACAGCACCAGCGCGCCAAAATAGAGATGCATTTGTGCCAATACCCAAACGATGGAGCGACTGCTCACACCGATATCGGGATAGTCTCCAGCGCCCGGTTTAGGAGCGGCTTTAAGTTCGGTTTCGACCGTACCGACATTAGCCGCCGTTGCTTCAGCCGCATGTAGATCAGTTATTAAACTATTATTACCACCATCAACACCACTAAACGCACCGAGCGTCAGTAGCGCCACCAGCAGCAGGAGAAAAGGGGCTACGATAGCCGGTCTGAACAGTCCTCTTTTCATAAAATACTCCTAGGCATATTTTATTGTGCAGGTGTCATATCAAGGTTCAGAGGCAAGCCCTGAATACTCATCACAAAGTGATCTAACCCATAGAAAAAAAGTAACACCAAAAGAAACGCACCGACCCAGATTTTTATCTGTTTGATATCCATCAACTGACCTCAAAGTTCTCAAGTTTCAGTGTTGCACTACAACGCCACCGGAGTAGATCAACAACCACCAAAAAAAAATCAGCGCCCCAATCAACACTCCCCAAAACAGCCTGGGACCCCATGTTGTGCGGTAGCTGACAGAATCACTCGTTTGTTCAGCACTTTCACTATTCTTTGCTTTACTCAATCTCTCTCTCCCAACGAACCCATAGCGCATAAAAAACGGCATTTCACATAACCATAAGCAACACCCATGCCAACGGTTAAAAAGTCGAGATAAATTGTTGTAACAGCTTATTTAAACTGGAAAAAACAGATGTGACAAAGAGGAAGGCTACATGACTCTATTTTCGATTTATTGAACGAAGCATTCAATTGAAGAACAGATATGGAATAAAATAACGGAACAAAGCTGATAGACTGGGCAACTGGATCAGTTCGACTCACCATTAAAAATCGTCAAGCTCTTTGGTGGAGAAAAGTAGTACCTTGAAGCCTTGAGCAACATAACTGGAGCATAAACCATGATAGCCCTGATACCTGAAAAAATGACAACCGCAGAGAAACTCTCAGCGATGGAAGCACTCTGGGCTAATTTATGTCAACACAGCACACTGGAATCACCTGACTGGCATGAATCCGTTTTAGTATCGCGTGAACAGCAACAAATAGATGGCAAGCAACAACCAATTGATTGGGAAACTGCAAAACAACAAATACGCCAGAAAATTAAATGAAGATAAAAATATTACCAATAGCCAAGGAAACAGGAACAAATTGAACAATTCATTCCACTGTTTCTTTGACTATGAAACAGTAGTGAAAGAATTGTTCAAACAACGCTTAAAAATAAAAAAATCTACCAATTACTCACCCCAAAAATACCGTTTACTTATAAAGTAAAAAATGCATGAAAGATTTTTTAAAATCAAATAGATAAAGATATATTGATCTGGTTTTAATGATATAAAACTCACCAAAAAATTACTTCCTTCATAGCTTGGCACACTACGTGCATTCTCAATTTGTAATTGCGTTCGCAGTAGAGCGCCCATTACAGAGATTAAATAATGACAAGCAGTTCAAAAACAGTGACGGCCATACGCAACCTTTTAAATACTGGCGATGAACTGGATCGCTGCTGCTCCTGTCGCACCTTAGGTGTGCTGGGAAATACCTCCGTCGTTTCTGACTTGGTTGAAAGGCTGCGCGATGAAGATATTGATGTATGCATTGATGCCATCAATGCACTCGGGAAACTGGGTGATGAAGCTGCCGTTGAACCACTCATTAACTCCCTGATTAACGATCCCGACGGCGATGTCAAAACGGCAATCATCACCGCTCTGGGAGCCATCGGCAACACCGAAGTTTCACCTCACCTGATAGAGATCGCTCTGGCAAAACCTGAAAATCTCGAATGGGATGATGAAGGCGATTGGGATTGCTGGTGGGATATGCAACGTGAAGCAGTAAAAGCATTGGGGAAAATGAAGGTTGTCGAAGCGGTTCCCACTTTGGTAACACTACTTAAAGATGAGGATGAAATCGGGCAAGATATTGAAGACGAACTGCTCACTGCCCTCATGACCATTGGTGGCATCGGTGAAATGGCAGTGATAGGTCAATTAACAAGCCAATCACCCCGACAGCGCCGCCGTGCGGTTAAGGTGCTTGCTCATTCGGCATCAACAGAAAGTGCCAGCGCTCTATTAGCGGCACTGAAAGATTCCGATGAATCTGTGCGCGCCTATGCTATCGAGGCGCTCACTCAACATAAAGGCGCAACACCTCTGGCAGCACTCTTTCTGATGCTGAAAGACCCATCCAATAGTGTGCGCCAAGCCGTCATTCAATCCGTTTCCCGTCTCGACAACCGTCATAACATATCCATTGAACCTGAAACGCTATTGAAACTGCTTAAAGACGACGACCCATTGGTGCGAGCAACAGCATTAAACGCCGCAGCAGATCTACTGCCAAGCAAGCACCTTTCGGGTAAAACATTGCAAGAGACTCTCCTTCAATGCGTGGTCGAACCTCACTCTGAAGTTGCCTTGGCGGCATGCAAACTGGCTGGAAAACTGAAAGACCCTAAAACAGAGCAGGCACTGGTTGTCGTGTTGATGGATCACCATCAAGAGACCATGGTGCGTCGAGAAGCGGCGCTCGCCTTGGGCCAACGTCATTGCGATACCCCGCTCGTACTCGCTAACCTGACAAAATCACTGGCTGACAATGATCAAGTGATTCGCCTTTCAGCTTTAAGTGCTTTGATGGAACTGGCTCGTAATACCTCCAGCAACGCAGCAAGCGAAGAACCGATCTCCGCCCCGCTTGCCATTGTGATTGCAGCGCTGAGAGGAGAAGTTAAGCTGGGCGATGAAAAAATAGAGAATACTGAAAAAATTAAAGAAGTTGAAACTATTAAAGATGAAAATGAAAAACCTAAGAATATTACGAAAGAAGTCACCGAAGAAAAAGAAACGCCCGTAATAACATCCACTCTGGATGCCATTACGCAGGAAGGGAAAGAAGCGGTAAAACAAACAAGCCACCGTGACGATAATGGCAGTCTGCCCGCTCCGGAATCGCTACCCGATCATGAAGATGCATCCAGACTGAGCGAATACTTAGAGCTAGTAGAGAGTGATCGTGAAAAATTCAAAACACTCTGCAAACCCAAAGTGCTAGACATTAAAACAGATGTACGCTCGCTCAGCGCTCGCATTTTAGGGGAATGTGCATTGCCCGAGGTGGTCTCCGCTTTATTGGAAGCCCTGCAAAATGAATCTATTGATGTGCAAGCTGATGCCATTGATTCATTAGCACGTATCGCAATGAAAGCTCCCGATACCACCGGACTGGAGAGTGCTATGGGGCCGATCACACATCGCCTCTATTTTGGAGAACCTGCACTACAGATCGCCAGTGCCAAAGCGTTGGGTATCATGGCCAATCAAAATGCGACTCCTGCTTTGCTTGAAAAATTGAATGATGAAGAAGCGCCCATGCTGCGTTCTCAAATCATTGACTCACTGGTTCAACTACTACGTGCCAATAAAATTCCGACGCGCAAGCAAGCAACACCGATTGATCAAATTAATTATGAAACAGTGGTCGAAGCACTGCTTGAAAGGCTGGATGACGAACACCCCATCGTTCGCCGCAATGCAGCACGGGCAATCGCAAATTTAGGACAGGACGTTGGCGACCATAAATATCGCCAAAATGTGGTAGGGCGTATTATTCAAGTGGGCCTTACCAGCAAGGGAGGACATGCTCAGGACATGGGCAACGCCTTACGACGGCTTGATCCAGAGCTGGCAGAAGATGGGCTATTGAAGCAGCTCGATAAAGCAAACGATAGTTTTGAACGCCGCTTTACCATCGAAATGCTGGAAGAAGTATTAAAACCTGCAGCCTGAAAAATATCTATCAAATTAATAAGAGGAACTTTCAAAATGAAAAAATCAGTCATAGCACTTTCACTGATCACTGCGGCAGCCATGCCATTAAGCGCACATGCAGCCTATAAAGTGATTGATGTCACCAATGGTGGCAGCGTCAGCGGCAAAGTCTCCTTTAGTGGCAAAGATCCCGTCGCTAACAGCTATCCCATCGCCAAAGATACCGATACATGCGGTAAGGGCGAACGGCTGATCGACTTTGTAAAAGTCAGCAACGGCGCGCTCAATGACACAGTGGTCTACCTGTCCAAAGTAAAAGAAGGCAAAGCATTCAAAGCTGAACTTAAAAAGCCGGTGCTTGATCAGAAAAAGTGTGAATTCAGCCCTTTTCTCGGTGTAATGAAAGATGGTGATAAAATGACCATACAGAACTCCGATGATGTATTGCACAACATTCACACTTACGAACTGATCGGCAAAGCTAGAAAAACAGTTTTTAACATCAGCCAGCCTTCAGACCTGAAAACACTCGACAAAACAGTCAAACTGAAACGTGGCACCTCAATGAAGATGGAGTGTGATGCTCATGACTTCATGCATGGCTTCACCTTTGTCGCCAAAAATCCCTATTACGCCGTCGTCAAACCCGATGGCAGCTACACCATTGATAACATTCCAGCCGGTCAATATAAAATCAGGGCATGGCACGGCACATTAGGCGAAAAGAAAGGCAAAGTTGAAATCAGTGCCGGTGGTAAAGCAAATGCTGATTTTGCATACAAGGGCAAATAATGAACAGCTCGGCTTCAGGTTCTACCCGCCGCTTCACTGGCTTTGACTATGTTGCAATGGTCGGTTTTAGCATCAACATGATTGTGGTTGCAGTCATTGTGGTGAACTGGTTGATGCATTAAACAAGGTAGGTTGGGGTAAAGCTTGCGAACTCCAACAGACACTATTCAAGGGTCGATAAACTCTATGACAGCGCATGCGTTAAAACCAAAGCAAGAAAAAGCAGCCTCACTGCCGGGCTATGAATCCATTCTGGTAGCAGTTGATTCGTCCGATCATAGTAATCGCGCCCGTCAGGAAGCGCTCGAACTGGCGGGGCTTTTTAACAGTAAAATTGCCGCCACTCACGTTTACGCCGCCAAGCTGCATGATATTCGTTTCAAACAGATGGAAGGCGGACTGCCGGAAGAGTACCGCATGGAAGACGAGCTGGAACGACAGCGTGATGTGCATGACGACCTGATCACACGCGGTTTATCCATCATCACCGACTCCTACCTTGATCAGGTAGAGCGTGACTGTAGCGATGCAAATATCGAATTCAAACGCCGTCCACTGGAAGGAAAAAACTACCGCGAACTGGTGCGCGAATGCAATAACAACGATTATGATTTACTGATTGTGGGAGGTGCGGGGCTTGGGGCGGTTCATGGGAATCGCCTCGGAACTGTTTGTCAACG
>CAYXVC010000064.1:0-2196 GCA_964468225.1 uncultured Gammaproteobacteria bacterium | reverse complement strand
GCAAAGATCTACCAAGGCCACCTCAAAGTCGCTGAATCAATCGCCGCCGATCACGAAGTGGAGATTGAGACCGTGTTACTGGATGGCAAGCCGCACGATGTCATCATGAAATATTTGAAAAAGGTCAAACCATCACTGCTCATTCTCGGAAAAACCGGCGTTCACGCCGATGCCGAACTCGACATCGGTGGCAACAGCGAATATCTGCTGCATGATGCTGAGTGTGCCGTTTTGCTCAGCCAGCGCCAACATCAACCGGAAGTGGATCGCCTCGCTTCAGTGACTACATCATGGAGTATCGAAGCAGAGCACCGCATGGAGCGCGTTCCCTCCTTTGTACGCCCCATGGCACGCATGGCCATTTTGCGATACGCCCAGGAAAAAGGCCATACCATTATCACCGAACGTATTGTTGAAGAAGCCACCGCAGAATTAATGCCGGATCATGCGGAACAAGCGATGGGTGAAATTGTCGCCGCACACGATGCAGGTGATCTGAAGCGCCGAGCCACGAATAGTGAAGTGATGCGTTGGGACGATAACGCCACCGCACTATTGAAAACCGTCGATGAACTTTCATTGCGCGGCAACCTTAGTATGCGTGCAGAAAAAAAGGCGCGTGCGCAAGGCAAAAACCGAGTTGAAAAAACGGATATTGAACCTTTTATTGCAGAACTTCTGCCCAACCAACCCGAAGATAATTCATCAAAAGTTTCACAAGAGATCACTTGGCAAGCAGCCGCTCTCGCACGATTAGCACGCGTTCCCGAAGGCTTTATGCGCAGCGCATCAAAAGATCGCATCGAACAATATGCCAAGCAAAACAGCATTCATGAAATTACACTTGCAGTCGCAGAGCAAGGACTCACACAAGCTCGGCAAGCGATGGAATCAATGGGGACAGAAAAAACCATCGACTCTGACCCCATTGTTTCTGAACGCTCTGCTCGTGCCCGCCCTGCCCCTTCAAATATCATCTGGAATGCCGCCGCCGAAGCACGTATGAGCAAAGTGCCTGTGGGTTTTATGCGCGACCTCACACGTAAACGCATTGAAGCTTTTGCGACCCGCCATGGAATCGATAGCATCACCCCACAGCTTATTGATAAAAAATACGCCGAGTGGAATGCAGGCTCCGCCAAGCAACAGATGCAAATGCAGTGGGATGAACACGCTGCCCAGCGCATCGAAAAAATCCCTGACTTTGTACGCGGTATGGTGATCAAAGAGACTGAACAGTGTGCTAAACAAAATGGCATGACGACAATCACTGAAGAGATTCTTAACAAAGCTACTAAGCATTGGAAAGATAAAGGAATATTCCACTCTGAATCAGCCTCAAACATGTATAAAAAATAAGGCAGGAAAATCAGATTATGGTGAGCAGTACAAACACAAATGATCTTTTTCTACTTGCAATCAATCTCACACGGCGCTGCAATCTCGCCTGTGATCACTGCTATCTTGATGCTCATGCACTCAAGCATGGCAGTGCGGACGAATTAACTACCGATGAGGTTAAAGGGCTACTGGATGAGGTCGCAACACATTCAGAGCAGACCATGGTGGTACTCACCGGCGGTGAACCGCTGTTGCGACGTGATCTGACTGAACTGGTACAACACGGATCAACGGCCGGACTCTCCATTGTCGTGGGCACCAATGGCGTAATGTTGAACGAAAAACGAGCTATTGAACTGCAAGCCGCAGGGGTAATGGGCATGGGAATCAGTGTCGATTCCCTCGATCCTGAACAACACGATGCGTTTCGTGGCCGCCCCGGAGCATGGGAAAAAACACTGGCCGGAATGGATGCTTGCCGTAAAATCGACCTCGCCTTTCAGGTGCATTTCTCCGTCACCGAAGCCAACGCTCACGAAATCGAAGAGATGATTCAATTCGCTCGCAGCACCGGAGCCAAGGTGCTGAATATCTTTTTCCTAATCTGCACAGGGCGGGGCGAATCGATGTCAGATATCACTGCTCAAACCTACGAGCAAGTACTCAAACAACTGGTGGAAGCGCAAAATAACATCAGCGACCTGATCATCCGGGCACGCTGCGCACCCCACTTCAAACGAATCGCCTACCAAATGGATCCCAAGTCACTCCTGACAAGCGCCGAAGGCTACGAAGGCGGCGGTTGCCCCGCAGGCACACACTATTGCCGAATTACTCCTGAAGGAGGTGTGACAG
>CAYXVC010000063.1:0-13261 GCA_964468225.1 uncultured Gammaproteobacteria bacterium | reverse complement strand
CAATCGTTCCTACGTTTACATGCGGCTTCGTGCGTTCGAATTTTTCCTTAGACACAGATCATTACCTCGTTAATATTAATTTTTAACTTTTGCCATATACATTCAAGCAAATCTCTCTAAAAATTCGCTGGCAACACTTGAAGGCACCTCGGCGTATTCAGAAAACTTCATGCTATAAGTTGCACGCCCTTGCGTTGCCGAGCGTAAAGATGTCGCATAACCAAACATCTCTTTCAAAGGGACTTCCGCCTTAACAATAGAACCCGATGGTAAACTTTCCATTCCTTGGACCAAACCTCTTCGGCGATTCAAATCGCCCATTACATCCCCCATATAATCATCAGGGGTAACAATCTCAACCTTCATTACTGGCTCAAGAAGCACAGGATCCGCCTTACTAACGCCCTCTCTAAATGCCATAGAACCGGCAATTTTAAATGCCATTTCATTTGAATCTACATCATGAAATGAACCATCGTAGAGTGTCACTTTTACATCAACCACTGGAAAACCGGCAACAACGCCACCTTCCATCTGTTCTTGTACGCCCTTATCCACTGCCGGGATAAACTCTTTTGGCACTGAACCAGCAGCAATTTCATTAACAAACTCATACCCGGATCCAGATGACAATGGTTCGATACGCAACCACACATGACCATATTGGCCACGTCCACCAGACTGTCGAACAAACTTGCCTTCTTGCTCTACCGCTAGACGAATAGTCTCTCGGTACGCTACCTGAGGCTCACCAATATTCGCCTCTACACTATATTCACGCCGCATTCGGTCAACAATTATATCAAGATGCAATTCACCCATTCCTGAAATAATCATCTGCCCAGACTCTTCATCTGTAGCAACTTTAAAAGTAGGGTCTTCTTGCGCCAACTTACTTAGTGCAATCCCCATTTTCTCTTGATCCGCCAGAGTTTTTGGTTCTACTGCGACGGATATTACCGGCTCTGGAAAGTTCATCGTTTCCAGAACGATCGGCTTCCCCACTGCACACAACGTATCGCCCGTTGTAACACTTTTTAAACCAATTGCAGCAGCAATATCACCCGCATAAACTTCCTTAACCTCTTCACGAGCATTGGAGTGCATCTGCACCAACCGACCAATCCTCTCTCTCTTTTTACGCGTTGCATTATAAATAGTGTCCCCGGTTTTTATTACACCGGAATACACACGAAAAAATGTCAACGTACCAACAAATGGGTCGGAAGCTATTTTGAAAGCAAGAGCGGCAAAAGGCTCAGCATCAGAAGCTTCACGCGTAACTTTCTCATCTTTAGAACTATCAACAACACCTTCAACAGCAGGCACATCTACTGGGCTTGGCATATATTCTATGCAACCATCCAGAACTGCTTGCACCCCTTTGTTTTTAAAGGCCGACCCGCACATCACGGGAACAATTTCTGCCTTAAGCGTACGAGCTCGCAGCCCTGCTTTCACTTCATCTATTGACAACACACCTGTCTCCAGATACTTATCTGTCAATATTTCATTAGCCTCGGCCGCAGCTTCAACCAGTTTTTCACGCCACCCCTGACAACCTTCCAGCATCGACTCTGGAACTTCACGCTCTTCAAACTTCATACCCTGGGTCGAATCATCCCAATATATGGCTTTCATTTTAATAAGGTCAACCACACCTTCAAACTGATCTTCAGCACCAATTGGCAACTGCACTGGCAACGGCTTTGCTCCAAGACGCGTTTCAAGCTGCTTCACAACTCGCAAAAAGTCTGCGCCAGAGCGATCCATCTTATTAATAAACCCTATTCGCGGAATATTATATTTATTCGCCTGCCGCCACACCGTTTCTGACTGAGGCTCAACTCCACCCACTGAACAAAAAACAGCTATAGCACCATCAAGCACCCGCAATGAGCGCTCCACCTCAACAGTAAAATCTACATGACCAGGTGTATCTATAATATTGATTCGATGCGACGAAAACTGCCCCGCCATACCAGACCAATAACAAGTTGTTGCTGCAGAAGTGATGGTAATACCACGCTCCTGCTCTTGCTCCATCCAATCCATGGTTGCAGCACCGTCATGAACCTCACCTATTTTATGAGATACGCCCGTATAAAAAAGAATACGTTCGGTTGTAGTCGTTTTGCCAGCATCAATATGCGCCATAACCCCGACATTTCGATACCGATCAATAGGCGTGCTACGCACCACAACATGCAAACCTTTCTACCAGCGATAATGTGAAAACGCTTTATTGGCTTCAGCCATTCTATGCGTATCTTCACGCTTCTTGACAGCAGCGCCACGACCTTCGCAGGCATCAACAATTTCGCCAGCCAACCGAAGACGCATCGTCTTTTCATTGCGACGCTGAGAAGCATCCACCAGCCAGCGCATAGCAAGCGCCATACGACGATCGGCGCGAACTTCGATAGGAACCTGATAAGTTGCCCCGCCTACGCGACGCGACTTCACTTCAACCATAGGACTTATCGCTTCGAGAGCTTCATTAAAAAGAGGAAGCACATCATCGGTTTTTCGGCGCTCACTGACTTCACCCAGCGCACCGTAAACAATCTTCTCTGCAACAGACTTTTTACCGTCCTGCATAACAATATTTATAAATTTAGCCAAAGTAAGATCACCGAACTTAGGCTCAGGAAGGATCTTACGCTTACCAGCAACTCTTCTTCTTGACATTGTGCTATGTATCCAAACTATTCATTTATGATTTAGGGCGCTTAGCACCATACTTGGAACGACCTTGACGGCGATCGCTAACCCCAGAAGTATCCAGACTTCCACGAACAATGTGATAACGAACACCCGGAAGATCTTTTACACGACCCCCGCGAATCAAAATCACAGAATGCTCTTGAAGATTATGACCTTCACCACCGATATAACTGGTTACTTCCATGCCATTAGTCAAGCGGACACGAGCCACTTTACGCATTGCCGAGTTCGGCTTTTTAGGTGTCGTTGTATACACTCTTGTGCATACGCCCCGCTTTTGCGGACAACCCTCAAGCGCAGGTACATTACTCTTTACCTTCTTACGGCTCCGAGGCTTGCGAACCAACTGGTTAATCGTTGTCATGAAATCTCCAACCAACTAAAAATAATCAAGTATTCCCAGAATCTAGCGAACCAAATACTCAACAAACTATGTAAATTTACGCTGACGCCCTGTCAACAAAGTCCGCAGATTCTAGTTATCTATTCCGGCACTGTCAAGAAGAATTTATAACCCAAATCCCCAGATAGAAAACGACAGACTCCGAATCTGCCCCTGATTGCTGCAATTGTTGCCTGAATCCAGGGTGCGAACCGAACAAATCTGGTACTTCAATCAAAAATTACACAGAGGCGGCGATTTTCAGCTTTTGGACGAATTTGTCCTGTCATTATGGTTTTACCTCTACTGCTGGAATATCAAAAACAGTGTGACCCACCACTCATATCTAATCAATATAGTTCATGCATATTAAAACTTTAGTTAAGAAGTAAAAAAATATAGATAAAAAAATCAACAAGCTAAGACTAAAACAGAATGATATTCCGATTGAGTGACAAGCTAAACCATTGATTTTTAATATAGGAATTTAACCCTTAATTCATATTAAAGTAAAAAACCCAAAATGCCGCCGCATACAACGTTACACCATGAGTATTTAGCTCAATATTATCATTTCCTTTTTTTATATTAACGTTGTAAGTGATCGCTTAATTTTATAGCAATACAAGCTTTAAAAGATCACATGGAGACCATCTAAGATGAAAAAATATACATACGCAGTGGCAACCCTACTATTAATGAGCAGCCCACTTCTTCACGCAGAACTTATTGACAATGGTGATGGCACTATCACGGATAGTGAAACCAGCTTAATGTGGCTACAGGATGGCAGGCAATTATACCCTGATGGTTATGGTGTCACCTGGAGCCAGTCAAAGCTTGACGCTGAAAACCTTGAATTTGCAGGTTATAACGATTGGCGACAACCCGAAATTGGTGAGCTTGAAGATCTATATAATGAAATGAGCCGTTCCGGTACTTTTACACCTGCTCCTTTTATCAATATGGAAATTGACGGTTATACAGATTGGTATTGGTCAAATAACATGGATTGCACCACAGGCTCCTGGTACTGCTCTGATACCTGGTTCTTCGATTTTGAAAGGGGCAAAGCAAGACAAGCCTCGAGTCCTTATTCTCTTCTTTCATTACCTGTCAGATCTATAGAAACAACACCTCCCACTGAACTTGTAGACAATGGTGATGGTACTATCACGGATAGCCAAACCAATTTAATGTGGATACAGGATGGCAGACAGTTATATTCTGGAGAGTATGGTGCTAGCTGGAGTCAGTCAAAACTTGATGCTGAAAACCTTGAATTTGCAGGTTATAACGATTGGCGACAACCCGAAATTGGTGAGCTTGAAGATCTATATAATGAAATGAGCCGTTCCGGTACTTTTACACCTGCTCCTTTTATCAATATGGAAATTGACGGTTATACAGATTGGTATTGGTCAAATAACATGGATTGCACCACAGGCTCCTGGTACTGCTCTGATGCCTGGTTCTTCGATTTTGAAAGAGGTAAAGCAAGACAAGCCACGAGTCCTTATTCTCTTCTTTCATTACCTGTCAGAACCATAAGCACAACACCACCGCCTCCTCCAGCAAGCTGTGAACTGACAGACAATAGTGATGGCACCATTACCGATCCAAAAGCCGGCTTAATGTGGCTAAAAGATGCGGATGCTGTTTCTGTTACAGACTGGAACAATGCCAGTACGATAATATCCAGCTCCAATTTTTCCGGATATTACGATTGGCGTTTGCCAGAAATAGATGAATTACAGAATTTATATGCCACACTAAGCGATTCTGGAACATTTAATCCAGCACCATTTAGCAATCTGGAAATGAGTAGTGTGTCTGATTGGCATTGGTCTAATACCGCTGAAGGAGAAATCTGTTGGTGGAGATATTGCCAACCCACAAAGTATTATGTGGATTTTTCTACAGGATACAGTGGTTCATTAGCGGCAAACTATAGCCTGAATAGCATACCCGTCAGAACAATCGACACGAGTTGCAACTAACCATAGGTTTAACGTTAAAATGGGGTGACTTCATCACCCCATTTTTTGGGATAAACCTGTGCCACAAATGACATGATTACTTCCTGAACAAACTGAAAATATGCCTATTCAAGCTTGAATTAAAGATCAGCTATTATACCTGTTCATCGAAGCGGTTTGACACCAGCTCGGCCAGTGCTTCAACTGCAGCGATCTCATCTTCACCTTCTGCCACCAAAAACAACTCCGTGCCCTTGCTTGCTGCAAGCATCATCACTCCCATAATGCTTTTGCCATTCACCTGCTGATGCTCTCGTTCCAACGTGACATCGCTTTGATATTGTGCGGCCAGTTTTACGAAGCTGGCAGCTGCCCGCGCATGCAAACCTAACTTATTTACGATGGTGATTTTTTTTCGCTGCATGAGCTAGCTCCATTAACAGTAAAAGAGACGATTCCATTGCTACCACCTTGATATGCTGCGCCTGCAAGTGCCTCTAGCTCAAGATGAGAATAATTAAATATACGAATTAACATCGGTAAATTAATACCCGAAATAACAACAGTATTGACCGTTTCGGATATTAATGAATTGGCAATATTACTGGGCGTTGAACCATACAGATCCGTGAGTATTAGCACGCCTTGACCACTGTTCACCGCTTGCAAGTATTGATTCGATTTTTTTATTATTTCATCAAAATTACTGTATGGATATATTGATAAAGTTTTTACCGGCAATGGGCACGATTTGAAAATACCGGAAGCGGCTTCAAGCAAAGTCTCACCCACTTGATTGTGTGTAATTATCAGCAAACCCACGCTCATAATAATTCTCTATGTCGCACCAATACATGGTCTCTCTGTTTCTGGAAATGATCCGTCATTCGTTGCGCGAGATAAACCGAACGATGCCGACCTCCCGTACAACCAATAGCAACCGTCAAGTATTTGCGATTTCCTGTTTCAAAATGAGGGCTCCAATATTCAACAAAGCTTTTTATCTGATCAAACATTTCTCCCACCAATGGCTGTTGTTTCAAAAAATCAGTCACAGGCTTTTCGAGCCCTGTCATGGGTCGCAAAGCAACTTCCCAATGGGGGTTTGGCAAACAGCGCACATCAAAAATAAAGTCAGTGTCAACCGGTGCTCCATGCTTAAAACCAAAGGATAAAAACAGCAGCGACATCATCGAATCATCAGGTCGACCAACAATACGCTCTTGCACAACAGAACGTAATTCGTGAATATTTGTATGTGTGGTATCAATACGCAGGTCAGAACCTTCAGAGATCACTCTCAATAACTCACGCTCAAGCTGCACTGCCTCAGCCAGTGAAATATCCGGACGTGTCAGTGGATGTTTGCGGCGTGTCTCGCTAAAACGTTTAAGGAGTTCAGAATCATCTGCATCCAGAAAAAAAACTTCGCACGCAGTCCCTTCTGATTTTAAATCAGCAATAATTTCCGGAAAGTGTTGCAATCCTCCCGCAAGATTACGAGCGTCAATACCTACTGCCACATGGCTCAATGCTTTGTTCACCTCTTCAGGGGAAGCACCTCCTTGACGTAATACAATTTGTGCTTGCGTTGCAAAGTCAGAGAGCAAGCCTAACGGCAAATTATCAATACAGTAATAACCAAAATCTTCCAGCGCCTGTAATACGATGCTTTTACCCGAACCAGACAAGCCACTTATAATCGTTAATTTCATCTATTACCCCTCGGCGATACAAGCACGTTGTCGCTCCATAAAATGCTGCGCTGCATTATAACCCCGATACGATAAAATATGATTACGTACCGCACCTTCGACCAGAACCGCCAGGCTTCGACCGGGAGCAACAGGTAAAGTGATTTGCGGAATATCGACATCCAGTATTGAGCAGTGCTGGGCGCTACCATGCAATCGGTCAATCCGGTTTAAATCTTCATCCGTCATATGTTTAAAATGAATAATCAGGCGTAAATATTTACTCTGCTTCATTGCACTGTCGCCAAACATTTCGCGAACATTGATAACCCCCAAACCACGTACTTCCAAAAAATCCTGAAGCACGGGAGGACAGGAACCACTCAAGGTATCCAGAGCAACACGAGAAAATTCTGGCGTATCATCCGCGATCAGACGATGCCCACGATTCAAAAGCTCCAGCGCCACTTCACTTTTGCCAATACCACTATCACCGGTAATCAATACACCAATACCGATCACCTCCATAAAAACACCATGAAACGTTGTTTTAGCTGCAAACCAATTAAAAAGGTCGTAGCGAATACGCTCAATTAACGCATGACTAGGAACCTTCGATGATATTAAGGGCGTTTTTTCTTTTTCGGCATACTGCCTGAAGTTCTCACTCACCGGTTCATTATCAGCAAAAACCACCATCGCCGGCTGTGCAGAAAAGAGCGCTGTCAATGTATCATGGTAGGAGTTTTTCTTTAAACGCTTAAGATAAAGCAGCTCCGTGTGCCCCAATACTTGAATTCGGCTGGGATGAATTAAGTTCAAATGCCCCACCAACGCGGCACTGGATTGATCATCCAGACGAATCAAGCGTTTTTCACCCTCACGCCCTGCTTGCCAAACCCAATCCAGCTTGTCCTGCAATAGTTCAAAAAGTGTAGCGCTATTGAGCGGGGGTGCTGTCATGGTTCGTTGGCTGCCATTCAATCAGAAGGTCATGTAGGGATTGCCGTGATTTTGCAAGGCGTAGCTGGTCACACAAAGCTTTATCTTTAAACATTGCCGACAACTGAGCAAGCAATTTTAAATGAATCTCCGTCGAATCTTCAGGCACTAAAAGTGCAAATAACAGATCCACGTCCTGCCCATCCGGTGAATCAAATTCAACGCCGGACTCTAACTGAACAAACGCACCTAATACTGTGCTCAAACCATTAATGCGACCATGAGGAATCGCGATTCCACGTCCAAGCCCGGTACTTCCCAAGCGTTCTCGCATATGCAAGCTATTGAATACGGCTTGGGCTGAAACCTCTTCACTATTTTCTGCTAACGCACCGCCCAACACTTCCAATACCCGCTTGCGGCTACTGGCTCGAATACCACAAGCCACATTATCGGAAGAGATAAAGTCAGACAGATGTATCATTCTGATTCATCAATTTCTGGCTGTGGCCCACGATGGTTTGACTGTTTTTCCTTATATTTTATCAACTGCCTATCGAGTTTCCCCGTTAACGCATCAATAGAAGCATACATATTTTCTCCTGCGGCATCTGCAAAAATACTTCCACCACTGACCAGTATCGTTGCTTCTGCTTTTTGAATTGATTTTTCTACGCTGAGAATCACCTTGGCGTGACTGGCGCGACTCATATGACGGCTTAAACGGCTGAATTTTTCTTCGACATGATTACGTAACGCCTCTGTAATTTCGACATGGTGTCCACTGATATTAATTTGCATAAAATAATGTCTCCTGTGGTAATTAAATCTAGATCAAACAAGCTGCTTTCGCTCTCTGAATGAAGGTATTGCCATCGATTCACGATATTTTGCGACCGTTCTACGTGCCACATTGACCCCTTCTTCTGCAATTAAACCTGCAATTTTACTGTCACTGAGTGGCTTGTCGCCATCTTCATTTGCAACCAGTTTTTTAATGAGTGCGCGTATTGCCGTTGATGAACAAGCACCCCCGCTCGCGGTACTCACATGGCTCGAAAAGAAATATTTTAGCTCAAACACCCCTCGAGGAGTATGCATAAATTTTTGAGTCGTTACTCGTGATATTGTGGATTCATGCATTTCCACCATTTCGGCCACGTCGTGCAGAACCAAAGGAACCATGCCTTCATCGCCCCGCTCAAAAAACTCCTGCTGGCGCTCAACAATACATTGAGCAACTTTGAGCAATGTTTCATTGCGGCTCTGTATGCTTTTAATAAACCAGCGTGCTTCCTGCAAGTGATTTTTAAGATAAGTATTATCGGCACTGTTATCTGCTCGTCGAACCAAATTAGCATACTGGGAATTCACACTCAAACGCGGAATTCCTTCCGAATTCAGAGTAACGCACCAAACACCTTTGTATTTTTTGACAAAAACATCGGGAATCACATATTCAGGCTGACTTTCGGTAATTTGATAACCTGGACGAGGGTTTAAGGATTGAATCAAAGCAACTATTTGTTGCAACTCATCCTGTGTTAACTCCATGCGCTTCATGAGCTGTTTGAAGTCACGACTGGCCAATAGTCGCATATGCATTTCTACAAGGGACTCTGCCTGTGACAAACAAGAGGGCGCAGGATTCAAAGCTCTTAATTGAAGCATCAAACATTCTGATAAATCGCGTGCGGCCACACCTGGTGGTCCATAACCTTGTATTGCATGCAGTACAGCTTCAATCTCATCCAGCTCCACCCCATGTTCTTGCAGATCTTTCCCCTGCTGGATCTCTTCCAGTGAAGTATTCAAATAGCCACTTTCATCAATGGAATCGATAATTGCTATCGCAATGGCATGATCTATTTCGCTGAAAGGTGTGAGTTGAACATGCCATAAAAGATGATCGGCTAACGTCTGTCCTGCCACAGGGCGATGATCTTGTGGATACTCCTCTGAATGAGCCGCCGAACCCGAAGATGTCCGATCAATATCAAATGTATCCTCCCAATGGCTATCCATGGGCAACTCTTGCGGTATTTCATTTGATGTTTGCAAATCAACGGTCGCATCCCGGGAGTTGCTTAATGTTGATTCGGGCTCTACAGTAGCATCGCGATCTTTATTCTCTGCACCCTGATTCAAGCCGCTATCAGAAGGCTCTTCTTCTACTTCAAGCAAAGGATTAGATTCCAGTGCCTCCTGGATTTCTGTTTGTAACTCCAGTGAGGATAACTGCAATAGACGGATGGCCTGCTGTAACTGCGGTGTCATCGACAGCTGCTGGCCGATTCTAAGTTGAAGTGATGGTTTCATTGAATACTATAAATTCATCCTGCTGAATTATTTAACCTCTGATTAAGCCTGAGGTTCCTTGACCCATGTCACATTGTAACGCACTCACAAATGAAAGCTATCCCCCAGATAGACACGCCGAACCTGCTCATCTTCCAAAATACTTTCAGGAGCTCCCTGAGCAATCACCCTGCCTTCATTCATGATATAGGCACGCCCACAAATACCCAATGTTTCCCTGACATTATGATCGGTAATAAGCACCCCGATACCTTTATCTCTCAATTGAGCAATGATGCGCTGAATATCAATCACTGAAATAGGATCAACCCCCGCAAAAGGCTCATCCAATAAAATAAACTGTGGGCGTGTCGCCAATGCTCGCGCAATTTCCACTCGCCGACGCTCTCCTCCCGACAAACTCATCCCCAATTGATCACGAATATGAGTAATGTGCAACTCTTCCAACAATGTTTCTTGTTGTGTTTTTTGCTCTGCAGAGGATAACCCAGGAATCGTTTGCAAGATAGCCATAATATTATCGGCCACTGTCAGCTTTCTGAAAACCGATGCCTCCTGAGGCAAGTAACCAATTCCTTTGCGTGCACGCAGATGCATCGGTAAATCCGTTACATCTTCATTATTGAGTACGACTTTCCCTCCATCACAAGGCACCAATCCAACAATCATATAAAAACTGGTTGTTTTCCCTGCTCCATTAGGCCCCAGCAAGCCAACCACTTCCCCCCCGTCAATTCTCACAGACACATCACTCACTGCTTTACGCGTGCGATAATGTTTCACCAGTTGCTGTGCTTCAAGTCTATTCATGGGTCGGGTTAGATTGTATATTTTTTTTACGTGGCTGAATAATCACTTTCACCCGCTCCTGACTTCCTTCCACTCGCTTGGCCTTCACTCTGTTATGACGCATATCATATTCAATATAGTCGCCGATAAATTCATCAAGATCTCGCCATAAGTGCGCCTTTCCTTCAAAAATCAGTTGTTCGGTCTCCATAAAATATTCGAGAGTCCGAGCTTCACCACGGATTTCTTGCGTCACTTCTGATGATGTTTTTTTTAATGTTTGGCTGAAACGTATGGGTTGCCCTTTCGCGGTAATTTTTTCCAGATTCTGTCCGCCCATCACGACAATACTATCTGCCGCCAATGAAACACTCCCTTGCTTTAAAGAAACATTGCCACGATACGTGCTGATATTTTTTTTCTGATCGACAGTGAACTCATCCGCCTCTATATAAATAGGCTGCTCGCGGTCACTTTCCAATGCCTGAGTAATGGCAGGAAAAAGAAACCATCCGATAAAAATTAGTTTAATGATGCTGTTCATGGAAAAGTCCAAAAATTATTCAAAACAATCTAAAAACTCTTCTGGCAACAAAGCTTTAACTGGCGATGCGGTAAAATCAGAAATATTACGTGAGACAATAAAATCACATTGGTTGTGGGCCGCAATACTCGCAACAACAGCATCCTCAAAATCCTTCATAGCCAAAGCCCTTGCCTGCTTTAACATTGTATTTCCAGCACTACAGACCTCAAAATGGTCAACAATAAAATCAATACTTTCATCCGCTTTTGATTTATTAGTATATTTTGTCAGAAGATAGTGCAAAGTCGTCACTGCATGCCCCGGAATAATTCCATGGCACTTTCCCTTAAGTGATGCACTTAAAGCCTCAGCAGACGCATCATAAAAAGCTTCCCGCTTCTGTAAAACATCCATAAGAACATTGAGATCAAACAACACCTTCACTGATGCTTATCCATTAAATAACTCTGATATTCTTCTCTGACATCAAGCGATTCAGGGAGAACCCCTGTGATTTTCTGTAGAGACGGATCAATATCAAAATCGGTCTGTTGACGCAAATGACTAAAATAGCGCTTAACCAATTCAGTTACAGTCACATTGCGCTCATGTGCAAACTGTTTTATAAATTGCAAATCATCCTGCGGCAATCTGATCGTTAGTTTTTTTGTTTCTGCTCGCACTACCATTTGAACACCTTGTACGGCTGCTTTTTTAATATTGTACAGCGATTAAATAACTCTTACAATCCAACGGGCTCATAACGCCCTCTGACCTGAGATAAAAGTGTCAATCGTTCTTTTGAAAGGTCAGCCTGCATTCCTACGGCCTTAATTTCACCCTGTGAATTTGCAAGCAGAACGGGCTGATCGGTCTCCGCTCTCGATTGATTGGGCCAAACCGTGAGTTCTTCCGTTTTTAAAGACAATCCATCCGCTTCACGAAACAAACTGACTCCACCCTTTAACACAAACTGCTCTCCATTATCGATCATCACTCCAGAGTTTGCACGAACTCGCCAAACCTGTTCACTATTTTGAAAAAGTGTAATCACCGGAAATTCCAGCACTGCACGATCATCATCCGGGTAGTGATATAACATATCTGAAGTCAGTTCATAATGGACTTGACCTGATGCATCCATCACGGTCGATTTGAATTTTGAGAAAAAAAAGTCTGGTGTATCATTTTTTTTTACTACCATTTCAGAATCAACCTGCGTTAAGTTCTTCCAGCTCCAAACCACAACAACCAACAAACCACTCACGAGCAGCCATTTGATCAACGCACTGTTTTTAAGCGTTAATATATTTCTGAAATTGAGCATCTAACGTGCCCTGTGCTTTCATAATCAATTCACACGCATCACGTGCTGCACCACACCCACCGTTACGGTTTGTTTGCCAATGACTCTGTTGTTTTACATGCTCCTCTGCATCAGCAACGGCAATGGCTAACCCTACGCGTCGCATAATGGGCAGATCAATAATATCATCACCGACATAAGCCACCTGTGATGGCTCTAATTGTGCTTTTTCCAATAAGTTTTCAAATGCAGGAACTTTATTCTGCTGCCCTTGATAGACATATTTAACACCAAGCGCTTCCATACGCAAAGCCACGGCTTTTGAGCTTCTTGCAGTAATAATTCCAATGGCTATGCCACTGGCTTGCAGCATATTCATGCCAAGACCATCACGTACATGAAACGTTTTATACTCATCACCTTCAGCGCCGAAATAGAGCCGACCATCCGTCAAGACACCGTCAACATCAAAAATTACCAATCGAATGTTTGCTGCGCGTTGATAAACATCATCCATCAAACAACTCCCGCTTTTAAAAGGTCATGCATATTAAATGCACCGATCAATCGACCGTCACTGTCCACCACGGGGAGTGC
>CAYXVC010000062.1:0-13488 GCA_964468225.1 uncultured Gammaproteobacteria bacterium | reverse complement strand
GAAGGAGCACGCCTGGAAAGTGTGTGTACGTTAATCCGTACCGAGGGTTCGAATCCCTCCTTCTCCGCCATAAGATTTAGAAAATTCGAAAACATTCATGGCAATGAGTGAAGGTGCGTGTTTGGGCTATTTTAATAATAATTATCAGAAAACTTTACAATTATTTATATTTCATTGAGAATTGTAGGGTGGATAGGAAAAATGTTCCATTTTAATTTTTTGAAAACTTAAGGTGTATAAAAATGAAAAAAGCTATTTTATTGACTACTGTTATGGCCGCAGCTTTAATAGGTTGTGAACAAGCTAATGATGCTATAGATAAAGCAGGCTCGACTGTTGCTGATGCAGCTAGCGAAACAATGAATGCCGTTGAAGAAAAAAGCATTGAAGCTTTGGATGCAGCGAAAGATGCCACTAATGACGCAGTAGATAGCGTTAAAGATGTGGGTTCTGATATGGTGGACTCTGCAAAAGATGCGACATCCAGTGTGGTTGAGTCAACTAAAGAAGCGGGTGCGGGTATGCTTGATGGTGCTAAGGATATAACATCCAAAGCAGTTGATGGTACTAAGGATATGGCTTCTGGCGCTATGGATAAAGCTACAGATGCGGTGGGCGGTGTAACCGACAAAGCTAAATCTGTAGCGGCTGATGCTGTTGATGGTACTAAAAATATCGCAGCAAACGTCACTAATGCAACTAAAGAGAAAGTAGCAGGTGCGACAGCAGCTGCTGCTGGGTTGGCTGCTGCTGCCTCCAATAAAGCTTCAGGTGCTGATTTAGCTAAAGGGGAAGATATTTATACTGCAACCTGCAAACTATGTCACGATTCTGGCATGATGGGCGCACCTAAACTGGGTGATGCGGCTGATTGGGGTGGGCGTATGGCTCAAGGTATGGATACATTGAATACAAATGCAATCAATGGTATTCGTGGAATGCCAGCAAAAGGTGGTAAAGCTAGCCTTTCAGATGACGAAGTGAAATCAGCGGTAGCTTATATGCTTTCAAAAAGCCACTAATAGAAGGTAAACTTTGTTAAAAAAGGGGCTTTGCGGCCCCTTTTTTATTGGGTGTTTTATAGTGTAGTTTGCTTTATTAATGTATTGTTTAATCCATTATTGTCGATAGATAATGACTCAAGATGATAGAAAATATAATATTTTTTTCAAATAAGCTTTAATGTTTTCTAAAAATAGGGAGATAATAAGCTTAAGAACATATTTTTGAGACTGGAGATATTTAATGAAAAATCGTTTAATTGCATGTGCATTATCAACAATATTAGTTTCGCCTGTGTTTGCAGCTGGGGATATTGATCAGTTAGAAATGGTCAGTCAAGGTGAATTTCTCTCTTTATCAAAAGACTTAGGCGCAGCGTTTAGTTATAAAGCGATTGTTCCGGCAGAGCCTATGGGGATCGTGGGATTTGATGTGGGAGTGGAAGTGACTGCGACACAAATGGAACATTCGGAAATATGGAAAAAAGCAGCCAGTTCGAATGAGGCATCCAATGTGTTGTATGTACCTAAATTACACGTACATAAAGGTTTGCCTTTTGGTTTTGATTTGGGCGCTTCCTATTCAGCGATACCTTCAACAGATATTAGTTTGATGGGTGCTGAGGTGCGTTATGCAATATTGGAGGGCAGTATCGCAACACCTGCTCTTGCTGTGCGGGGGACTTACTCAATTGTGAATGGAGTTGATGACCTAGATTTTGAAACTAAAGGCATCGAAGTTTCTCTATCAAAAGGTTTTGCCATGTTCACTCCTTACGGTGGTGTAGGCAAAGTCTGGGTGGACAGTGATCCTGGCGGTGATGCAAAGAATATAGCGGGTTTGAAAAGTGAAAGCTTTGTTGAAAATAAGCTTTTTGCCGGTATTAGTATGAGTTTGTTGATTGTAAATTTCACAGTGGAAGCGGATAAAATAGGAGATAATATCTCTTATAGTGCTAAAGCCAGTTTAGGATTTTAAACTCGGAAAAATCAGTTGATCGGGTATCGCTTTGTCATATCGATGCCCGATCCGATTTCTTCTTGACTACAGTTTCTTTTCTCCACGAATCAGCGTACCTACACCTTCATCTGTGAAAATTTCCAGTAATACGGCATGTTGTACGCGGCCATCTATGATATGAGCCGTTTTAACACCATTCTCAACAGCTTCGAGGGCACAGCGGGTTTTTGGTAGCATTCCGCCATAAACCGTACCGTCTGCAATATATCTATTAACTTGCTCCGCATTAAGGCCAGAGAGCGTTTGATCATTTTTATCTAACAACCCCTGTGTGTTTGTGAGCAAGATGAGCTTTTCAGCATTAAGCACTTCCGCGAGTTTTCCGGCGACAAGGTCGGCATTAATATTGTAAGAAGTTCCGTTATCATCGACTCCAATAGGTGCAATAACCGGGATAAAACCGCCGTTGGTAATCATGTTAACCACAGAAGCATCAATCGAAACGACCTCACCGACATGGCCGATATCAATAATTTCCGAGGCCGACATTTCAGCAGCATCTTTTTTGAAAACAAGTTTGCGGGCTTTGATCATGCCGCCATCTTTTCCTGTCAAACCGATGGCTTGTGCGCCGTGTTGATTGAGCAAACTCACAATCTCTTTATTAACCAGCCCGCCCAGAACCATTTCAACGACATCCATCGTTTCACTATCAGTGACGCGCATACCTTGTACAAACTGACTTTGTTTGCCTAATCGTTCGAGCAAGTGGCCTATTTGAGGGCCGCCGCCATGAACAACAACAGGGTTAATTCCTACGAGTTTCATTAAAACGATATCACGCGCAAAACTGCTTTTCAGTGCTTCATCCACCATGGCATTACCGCCATATTTGATGACAATTGTTTTGCCAACAAAACGTTTAATATAAGGTAAAGCTTCGGTAAGAACCTGAGCAACATTCATGGCTGAAGATGAATCTAAGGGCATTTTTTTCTCGTGATTTTATTAATTAAAATGGGAGAGATAAACTATTATCAAGTGATAGTATAAGCGTTCTGAATTGATTCTGTATTCTGTTTAAAGCATGTTCTGTTTCCGCTTCAAAGCGCAATGTGAGCGATGATGTTGTATTGGATGCTCTGACTAATCCCCAGCCATCGTGAAAATTGACTCTCAAACCATCAATTGTGATGAGTTCAGCATCACCAAAGTCAGCAACTTTTAATAAACGAACCATATATTTATGCGGCATGCCTTCAGGCATGGGGATTTGAAGTTCCGGGGTGCAAATTGCATTTGGAAGTGTTGCAAACAGTTCGTGTGCGGGTTGATCTACCGAAGATAAAATTTCTAACAGACGTGCACCGGCGTAGAGACCATCATCAAAACCGTACCAGCGATCTTTGAAAAAAATATGTCCACTCATTTCACCCGCAATAGGTGCTCGAACCTCTTTAAGTTGTGCTTTCATGACGGAATGCCCCGTGCGGCACATCAGTGGTTTTCCACCAGCATCTTCAATAAATTTTTTCAAATGTTGTGAACATTTAATGTCATACATCACCGTACTATTGGGATGCCTTGTTAAAATTTCTTTGGCGAAAAGCATCAGCAGACGGTCTGGCCAGATAATTTCTCCCGTTGCGGTCACAACGCCAAGACGGTCACCATCTCCATCAAATGCCAAGCCTATGTCGGCATGGTGTATTTTGACGGCATCAATAAGATCTAAAAGTGTCTCAGGTTGGCTGGGGTTGGGGTGATGATTAGGAAAGTAGCCATTGACTGTGCAATGAAGCGCTTCGACTTCACAGCCTAAGTTACGGTACAGTTCGGGCGCAATTTTTCCGGCAACACCATTGCCAGCATCCACAACAATTTTTAGTGGACGTTTGAGTTTGATATCCGAAGATATGCGTTTCATATAGTGGTGTGAAATGTCAGTTTCACTACTATGACCATCTCCTGAATAGAAATTTCCAGCTTCAATGCGTCTTCGTAGAGATTGAATGGCTTCGTCGGACAATGTTTCACCCGCCAGTACAATTTTGAATCCATTGTATTCCGGCGGGTTATGACTGCCCGTGACCATAACAGCCGAGTCTGTTTCAAGGTGATGCGTTGCAAAATAGACGACAGGGGTGGGAACCATGCCGATATTGATGACATCCCGTCCTGTGGCACAGAGGCCGCGTATTAATGCCGCTGTAAAGTCCGGCCCCGAAAGGCGCCCATCACGACCAACAACAATACGTTTCTGCCCTCGTGCGTGTGCTTCACTGCCAATGGCACGACCGATTTTATAGACAGTTTCAACCGTTAGTGACCAGCCTACAATGCCACGGATATCGTAGGCTTTAAAAATTTCAGGTGCAATTGTTTGGTTTTTAGTGTTGGCCGGTGTGTCCAAAGCCACCTTCTCCTCGATGACTGCCGTCAAATTCTTCGACGATTTTAAAGTTTGCTTGAATCACGGGGATAATTACCATTTGGGCAATGCGCTCACCGGTATTGATGGTGAAAGCCTTTTGGCTACGGTTCCAGATGGATACAAAAAGTTGCCCCTGATAATCCGAGTCGATCAGACCTGTCAGATTACCCAGCACAATGCCGTGTTTATGTCCCAAACCGGAGCGAGGAAGCAAAACAGCCGCTAAACCGGTATCTGCGATATGGATCGAAATTCCAGTTGGAATGAGCAGGGTTTCACCCGGTTCAATTATTTGCGGTTGATCAATGCAGGCGCGTAGATCCATTCCTGCCGAACCATCAGTAGCGTACTCTGGAAGTGGAATCTCTTTGCCTAAACGTGGGTCAAGAATTTTTAACTCTATGCTGTGCATGGTATTTCTCTGCAATAAATGAAATCAGGTTTTGCGCCAATTGTAGTTTTGGAGCATGGGACAGATCAAGTTGGTTTTCTCCCCAATAAAGTGTCAAAGCATTGTGGTCACTTTCAAAACCACTGTTTTTTCGGTTAATCCAGTTAGCGGCAACAATATCTAACCTTTTACTCTTTAATTTATCTTGCGCATATTTTTCTAAATGATCAGACTCAGCCGCGAAACCAATACAATAGGGCCGCTCAGGTAAATCGGATACGGTCGCCAGAATATCTTTAGTTTGTTCGAGTTCAATCATTTTGAGTGGTGAGCTCTGTTTTTTAATTTTCTGTGAAGCGTAATGTGTGGGGCTGAAATCTGCGACGGCAGCCGCCGCAATAAAAATATCACAATCATCCACTTGAGACATGACAGCATCATACATCTGCTTTGCACTACGAACGTTGATGCATTCGACATTTAAGGGTGGTGATAGGGAAGTGGGGCCACTAATCAGTGTGACTTCGGCTCCGGCTTCCTTTGCAGCGGTTGCGACGGTATAGCCCATTTTCCCTGAGCTGCGATTGCCAATGAAGCGTACCGGGTCAATATCTTCATACGTCGGTCCAGCGGTCACAAGAACTTTCAGTCCTTGCAGAGTGCCCGTTTCAAATAAGCGGGAGAGTGCTGTAACAAGCTGCATAGGTTCTAACATTCTGCCTAAGCCTTCTTCACCACATGCTTGAGAACCTTGAGCGGGGCCGTAGATAAAAATATCCCGCTGATGTAATTTTTGAATATTATACTGAGTGGCTGGGTTGGCCCACATTTGCTGATTCATTGCCGGTGCGACAGCGATTGGTGCGCTTGTTGCCAAGGCCAATGTCGATAACAGATCATCCGCCAGACCGTATGTCAGTTTGGCCAGAAAATTAGCGCTGGCTGGAGCGATTAATAGAGCATCCGCCCAACGTGCCAAATCAATATGTCCCATGCCTGCTTCACTTTCAGAGTCGAGCAGTTGGGTGTGTACACGATTTCCTGAAAGAGCCTGAAAGGTAAGGGGAGTCACAAATTGAGTGGCAGCCGCGGTCATGACAACGCGCACCTCTGCACCCGCATCTTTAAGGCGGCGTACTAAATCCGCACTTTTATAAGCTGCAATGCCACCAGTGACTCCCAGTAAGATACGCTTGTTTTTCAGCATTTAATCAAGAGGTGCCATGCCTGTGCTGCGAAAGCCCGCATCCACATAGATCACTTCGCCAGTAATGCCTGATGCAAGGTCAGAGCAGAGAAAAACGGTGCTTTTACCTACATCTTCAATGGTAACATTGCGACGCATAGGTGATGTTTTCTCGAAAGTTTCGAGCATTTTTCTAAAGTTACCAATACCCGCGGAAGCCAGCGTTTTAATTGGTCCGGCTGATACGGCATTGACTCGAATGCCTTCAGGGCCGAGTGACTGCGCCATGTAACGCACGTTGGCTTCCAGACTTGCCTTGGCCACGCCCATCACATTGTAGTTCGGGATGCTGCGTTCAGCGCCCAGATAGCTCATAGTCACGAGTGCTGCATTGCGGCCTTGCATCATTTTACGACCCGCTTTGGCGAGTGCTGCAAAGCTGTAAGAGCTGATTTCATGAGCAATATTGAAGTTTTCACGAGTCACCGCATCCAGATAGTCGCCTTCCAGCGCTTCACGCGGTGCAAAAGCAACAGAATGTACAATACCGTCTAGGCCATCCCACGATTGACCGAGTTGCTCAAAAACAGCATCAATCTCTTCATCACTGCTGACATCACAAGGGAGGATGATTTCTGATCCACATTGGGCTGCCATTTTTTCAACACGCCCTTTGAGTTTGTCGTTTTGATAGGTGAGTGCGAGGTTTGCACCTGCTTTGTGCATGGCATCCGCAACGCCCCAGGCAATTGAGCGAGTGCTGGCCAAACCAACGATCAAAATATTTTTACCTTCCATAAAACTCATATCTGAAAATGCCTTATCTGTATTAGAGTGTTTTACAAGTATATTTTTTTAAATCTTTAATAAAACGATACATTACCGGAAAAGTGCTGATGGCGGAAGAGTTTGTATGCGTAAGTAAAATTTTGACGCAGTCATTTTGCAAAGCTGGAGAGGTGTTTTCTGGATTAAATAATATTGATGTATTGCCGATTATTAGTCAGTGGTTATTGAAGTTTAATATTCATTGGCCAAACCTCGTAAAACACTGGTAAATGGTATGAGAATGTGCTTTAGTCCTATCAAATCAAATTTCTGTTACCGACTTTTTTTATTATCCATCATGTTAGCAGCCTGCTTTCCTCAATGGGCAAGCAGTGGCGCATTGTTTGATCTCAATTTTGAAGGTGTGCCAGGTGCTGATTTTCTCCGTGGCGGTTATTCGAATTCAGGGCAACCTTTTGTGTGTCCTGATGCTAGTAATCCGGATTGTAATATCGGAAGCGTCCCTGACCCTGATACTACGACCTTTTTGCATGAAAGGGTTGGGGGTTATTGGCACCTTATTATTGGTGACCCCAGTGAAGGTTTTGTACAGGAAACCTACACCCCTATAAAAAACACATGGTTATCTAACAGCGGTGGTCACCAACCTATTTTTTTTAGATTTGATGGTAATTTAGAGCAATGGAGCGGTAATGGTTGGGATCCTTTAGAGTTTAATAATAAAACCTTTGGTCCTGATAATGTCAGCTTTTCCGGTAACGGCACAGGTGACCCTACAAAAGTCATTATGCGTCAAGTGCTTGGGGCAGGTTCTCTGGCTACGACAAGTGATCGGGTTCGTGAGTGGAATTGTGATGCAGGACAGTTCTGTCAAGAGTTTTTAAAATCAGATTTTGATTACAAACCAGTTATTACACAACAGTTTGACTCGGATAATACAAACTCCTTTTTTGAAATCAATATGAGCGCTATCGATTACAATACGATGAGCACAACAGGAACCATTATTAACACTCTCGTTATCACTGATCCTGATATGCCTGATAGTGACCGGGTGAACCCTTTTGGTGCAAATCTTATAACTCCTGACAGCAGCGCCTTTGATATGGCAGTCGATTCTGACCGTTCAAATGCCAATGCGGGTCGCTACACCTATACCGCGGGTATAGGGTGGTATGACGATGGTGATGGTGATGGTTTTTATGCTTTCGATCCGGGTCAGTATGATTATGAAGATATCGGCATTAATACCGATCAGATGGAGATGGAGTGGAGTGTTTTCTTTGATCCCGGCCAAAACAGCTATGGTGGTAATGAGATAAAGTGTGCAGTTGAAAACCTTGATCCGTGTAATTTTCCTGCGACCAGCTATTAATATCTGATGGATCGTATTAGTGTTTTAGATATCATATTTTTATTTTATGTCGAACTAAAATATAAATTCCTGCAATCAAACCTGCGACTGCACCATAAAAATGAGAGTCTACAATAACATTGCCTCCGGCAAGTGATTCAGAGCCGGGAAGTGGTCCGTACCATTGTTCCCAGAAAAGTTTGCCAAAAATTGCGACGAGTAACAGGTATTCTAATTTGTAGCCTTTAGCAATATTAGCAAATACACCTGCGATAAAAAGCCCATGCAGCATACCGGATAATCCTACATACCAGCCCGTCATCGGTGAAAAAACAATAAGGCCAATGGTGACAAATAGTGCGCTTATCAGAGCAATAACGGCCCAAGTGAGTGTGCTTAAAGCTTTTCCGAATAACATCCAGATGAGTAACAGGCTCGCTAGATTCATTAGTAGGTGAGGCCATCCTAAATGCGCCAGATTCCCTGTGATAAGCCGCCACAATTCACCCGAAAAAATAGCTTCACGGTCATAACGCATGGGGATAATCAAAGCATCTCCAGCAATGCTGATAGCTAATGCAGGTAGAACCAGGCTTAATGGGATGACGTGTTGCTTGCAGAACTGAAATATATTTAACAACTGTTTTGACCTAAATAATTGCAGAGCGTTTCTCTTAGTTGATCAAATTGATATTGGTGACGGAGCGGCTGGTTATCATCATCTGTAATGTAAAAAATATCTTCCACATGTGAGCCAAAAGTTGCGATTTTTGCATTTTTCAAACGAACCTGACAAGCAAGTAATGCTTGTCCGACTTTAGATAGCAGTCCAGGTTCGTCAGTGCAGCGTACTTTCATAATGGTACGCTGGTTTTTTTCATCCTGTGAGAATGCGATGACAGCTTTTTCTGTGAATAATTTTTGATGACGTGTCCAGCGTTTGTCGGAATGAAGCAATTCAAGGTTGGGTGGAGAAATATGTTCATGAAGCAAATCAATAACCTTTTGCTCACGTGCTTTATCATGGATGGCTTCACCATTATTTTCTAAAACGATATAACTATCGAGAGTATAGCCATCATCGGTGGTCATAATGCGTGCATCCGCAACGGAGAGGCTGAGTCTATCGAGAAGTTTGGTGGTCACTGCAAAAATACCATCCTGGTCTTCTGCATAGACAAAAATAGCAGTTCCCCCCTGTTTGCTATCTTCCCTGACTAAAATAAGGGGCAATTTTGTGAGTGTGAGTTTTGATACTGCCAGTGTATGCCATGAAATTTCATCGGGTGTGTGTGAAACAAAATAGTCATTTCCCCAATTTTTCCAGAGAGCTTCTATCACTGATGTATTCGGTGCAAGCTCTTTGAGTATTTGCAGTGTTTTGGATTGAATGCTTTTTATGTGTGCTGTTTGGTCGATCTGTTTTTTCAAACCTTGTTGCAACACATGACGGGTCGATTCATAAAGTCTGCTGAATAAAGCATTTTTCCAATTAGTAAAGAGTGCCGGATTGGTGCCGCGTATGTCCGCAACAGTGAGCAGGTAGAGATAATCCAGACGAGTTTGACTGCCAATACGTTCAGCAAATTGATGAATGACATCGGGGTCATTGATATCTTTACGATGGGCGATAGACGACATCAGCAAATGGTTGCGCACCAGCCATGCCACCAGTTGGCTATCATGTTTGCTTAACTGGTGGTGCATACAAAACTCAAATGCATCTTTTTCTCCCAATTCAGCATGATTGCCACCGCGCCCTTTGGCGATATCGTGAAATAGTCCGGCAAGATAGAGCAGCTCGATCTTGGGCAGGGTTTGGTGAATTTCACTGCACCTTGGGTATTCATTGAAAAATTCAGGCACTGCAAAGCGTCGCAAGTTTCGCACCACCATTAATATATGTTCATCAACAGTATAGACATGAAATAGATCAAACTGCATTAAGCCCACAAGCTTGTTAAAAGCAGGAATGTATGCGGCAAGAATACCGTAACGATTCATTCTACGCAGTTGGGCGACAATGCCTGCGGGTTGCCTTAAAATTTCCATAAAAATAGTATGGCAACTGGAGTCGTGACGGAACTCTTCATTAATCAAGTAGCAGTGATCACGCAGCAGGCGAATGGTTTGTGCACGAATGCCTTTTATGTGAGGGTGCTGTTGAAGCAGTAAAAATATTTCCAGTAATGCAAAAGGGTAGTGACAAAATACCCGGTCATTCGTGACTTCTATATAGTTGTTTCTGATTTGAAAACGTTTATTAATCGGGGTGATTTTTACCGCCTCTTTTTCACGAATGATTGCTTCCTGAAATAGTTGCAACAGCATTTCATTGAGGCGGCTCACTTCGGTAATCGTGGAGTAGTAATCTTTCATGAACAGTTCAACAGCCAGATGATTACTATTATCTTGATAGCCAAACTGCTTTGCTAATTCTTGTTGAAGGTCAAAGCGCAGCTGCTCTTCTTTGCGTTTTGATATTAAATGCAGGCCAAAACGAACTTTCCACAGGAAGTTTTGGCATGACATTAACGTGTCGTACTCTGCTTCTGTGAGAAAATTATGATTTACCAGATTATGGAGTGTGTTGGCATGAAAATGACGTTTAGCCACCCAGCCGATCATCTGGATATCGCGCAGCCCGCCTGGGCCACCTTTGATGTTGGGTTCCAAATTGTAAAAAGCAACGTTATGGCGTTGGTAGCGGTTGATTTGCTCTTGCCATTTGGCTTTAAAAAATTGATCACTGGGCCAAATTTTTTCAGGGCTTGTCAGTTCTTGTAATCGAAGAAATAGTGATTCCGGGCCTGTAAGCAGACGTGATTCCATGAGGTTGGTGGCGATCGTAATATCTTTTTTTGCTTCCGTTACACACTCGGTGAGTGAGCGAACACTTTGTCCCACTTCCAAACCGATGTCCCACAGAAAAGTCAGGAACTGTTCGAGCCCCGTTTGGTAATCTGAATGGTTTTCGGTTTCGAGTAGAATCAGCAGGTCAATATCAGAAGCGGGGTGAAGCTCTGCACGGCCGTATCCACCCACAGCAATAAGAGCGATATCCGTTTTTTTGTGAGGAAAAAAATGGAGCCACACTTTTTTGAGAACCTTATCAATAACAGTGGCGCGTTGGTGTACTAAATCTGCAACAGCTTTGTCATCATAAAAATCTTGCCGAATACTTTCCTGAGCTGATTTTAGAATTTCTCTGTATTGTTTTGTCGAGATATCTGCTTGTGAAAGCAGATTATCCAGTGAAATCAGGTTAGGCATAAGCTTATCAGTAATTATTGGTTTATAACTCTTCACCCGTACGCAAAGTCAGCACTTCACAGCCCGTATCCGTGATGAGCAACGTGTGTTCCCATTGTGCGGAAAGGCTGCGATCTTTTGTCACTACCGTCCATTCATCAGGTAAAATTTTTACATGACGTTTACCCGCATTGATCATAGGTTCAATGGTAAATATTGTTCCAGCTTCCAGTGCGAGGCCTGTGTCAGGTTTTCCATAATGCAATACTTGCGGCTCTTCATGGAATTTTTTGCCGATGCCATGACCACAATATTCATGCACCACTGAAAAGTTATGCTTTTCTGCATGTTGTTGAATTATGTGGCCGATGTCACCGAGCTGTACACCCGGCTTTACAATTGAGATGGCTTTGTATAAACATTCACGGCTAATGTCTGATAAACGTTGCGCTAAAATAGAGGCTTCTCCAACAGGAAACATCATGCTGGTGTCGCCATGATAATCCTCTTTGATGACTGTAATATCGACGTTAATAATATCGCCATTTTTGAGAGCTTTTTTTCCAGGAATGCCGTGGCAAACCTGATGATTAACCGATGTACAAATCGATTTTGGAAAGCCTAAATAATTGAGCGGAGCGGGGATGGCTTTTTGCTCATTAACAATATAATCATGACAGATAGTGTTTAATTCATCGGTTGTAATACCCGGTTTGATGTAAGGAGCTATCATCTCCAGAACTTCTGCTGCGAGTCGGCCTACGACCCGCATTTTTTCGATCTCTTTCGCAGTTTTAATGACCACACTCATTTAAAAAATACTCGGATTATAGCGTTGCTGAGTATAGTACCGCGATTTTTGTTGCGTTTATATCACAATTAATTCAGCTCTGAGTGCGCCCGCTTCTTTTAATGCTTCTAATATGGCCACCAAATCCCCCGGCGCTGCGCCGACCTGATTGACGGCTCGTACAATTTCACTCAAGGAAACACCCGGATTAAACAGGAACATCTTATTGTCGCCTTGGTTGATTTCGATATCAGATTGAGGGGTTGTGACCGTTGTGCCACCGCCAAAAGGTGCACCAGGCTGACTGGTCTGAGGGGATTCAGTAATCGTGACCGTTAAGCTGCCGTGGCTGACAGCGGCAGATAAAACACGAACATGACGGCCAATGACTACCGTTCCGGTTCTTGAATTGATGATGATTTTAGCAGCTTTTTCACCCGGTTCAAAAGTCAGGTTTTCCAGCATGGAGATATAGCTGACACGTTGTCCTCTGTCGCTAGGCGCATTCACCATAATGGATGTGCCATCTATAGGTTGGGCAATACCTTTTCCAATGGCTGTATTGATTGTATCGGCAAGCCGTTTGGCGGTAGTGAAGTCAGGCGTGTGTAAATTAAGAACCAGAGAGTTTTCATTTCCCAGAGAAGTAGGAGCCGATCTTTCTACCGTTGCGCCGCTAGGAATTCGTCCAACAGTGGGTACGTTAACGGTGACTTTTGAGCCATCACTGCCCGCCACCCCAAAACCACCAACAATCAAGTTACCTTGAGCGAGCGCATAAACCTGACCATTCGCCCCTTTGAGTGGACTCATGAGCAAGCTACCGCCTCGTAAGCTTTTTGCATTACCCAGTGAAGAGACAGTAATGTCAATTTTTTGCCCAGGCTTTGTGAAGGGTGGTAACTCCGCATGTATCGTGACAGCAGCAACATTTTTAGGTTGAGGGTTCAGGTTTGGAGGTAAGGTAATGCCAAATTGAGTCAACATGCTTTTTAAGCTCTGTATCGTAAAGGGGACTTGGCTGGTTTGGTCGCCCGTACCATCCAGACCCACCACCAAACCATAGCCAACCAATTGATTGCTTCGTACTCCATGAATGCTAGCCAAGTCTTTAATGCGCTCTGCATAGGCGGCACTATAGGGTGATAGTATCAATAAAATTAATACACCAATGAACCGTTTGTTTTTCCCTGCTCTTCTCTTATTTCTATCCATAAATCACATTTGAAATCATTACTTTAATGGGTTGTAATACTAGGTATCGGCGCGGCGCGTTATATTTGAAATTTATTCGCATCTCCCATTACAGGGTGGTGCAATTGCTATCTGA
>CAYXVC010000061.1:4820-13528 GCA_964468225.1 uncultured Gammaproteobacteria bacterium | reverse complement strand
TTTTGTATACACTAACTCCCAGCTCACCAATCAAGCTCCCTGGAGCACTCTGATATATTTTGGCTCATACCTTCTTTGATTGACTCCCGCATTCCAGGCACTGACAACAAATGTAGCGTCTCGGCAATTGCATTCCAATCGTCTTCAGAAATAAGGACGGCATTACCTCTTTTTCCTGTAATTACAATGGGCTGATGAGTCTCTGCTGCCTCGTCAATAAGGCTATAGAGCCTGGAGCGAGCTTCTGTTGCATTCAATATAGTCATGATAAATACCTCCTTGATTTAGCGTACGACAAAACGTACGTAGCATCAAGTGCTATTTTGAACATAACATTCAATCACATCTGGAAGAGGAATACCTATTTCAAACTTTTGCATTTTGACACTTTGCTGACAGGCGTTTTCTTAGGAATGGGCACATGGTCACTTACAGGGTTTTAGGTATTATGTGATTTTCTTCCAATACTCTCTGGAAAATTTCAGTTATAATTCGTTCCAGATTTAATGTTAATTCAAAATAGTCGTTATAAAACACTAAAATTTGGCTTTATATACAGGAAATTAATACCCATAGTGGATATTCAACATTACCTGCGGCCACTCATGCAGGAAGCAACAATGGCTCGCATTGCGACAGCATGTGCCTACTTGTTCGTTTTGTTGCTTGCTTATAATGCAGCAGAACTGACTTGGCGCATCTTCGCGCCCGCACCTGATAGAGAGAGTGCTCCGGCTGCGGTTAAAGATACCGCATCTGCTGTCACCCAAACCAAACCTGATGGTTTTGCACGAACCATTGCGGGGCTACATTTGCTGGGTAATGCAGATACCCCTGCCACCGGGCAAGCGCCTGTCGTTCGTGAAACTCGTCTGAATCTTGTCTTGCGCGGTGTGATTGCCACTCATAGCAAAAATGCAAGAGCTATCATCTACAGCCCTTCTGGCAGTGAACGCGGTGAAAAGCCGTATTCGGTTAATGCCAAGCTTCCTGGTGGCGCTACACTCAAGGAAATTCATAGTGACCACATTATTCTGTTACATAATGGCCGCCATGAAACATTACGTTTACCTAAAAAAGTCATCGCTACAACTTCTGCAGGCCATAAAATATCCAGTCAATCGAACAACAGATCATCATCTCGCCCTTCTTCTGTTTACAGCGCACAAAAAATACGTGAATACCGTGATGCACTGGTCAACGACCCCGTCAGCTTAATTGGCCTCATTCGCTCCGCACCTTACAAGGAAGATGGCAAACTGGTAGGCTACCGTGTACAGACTGGGCGCGACAAAGATGCACTGAATGATTTAGGGCTGATACCTGGAGATATTGTAACTTCAGTGAATGGTGTGGATATGAGCAACAGCACACAACTGATGAAGCTACTCAAACAGCTTTCAAAAGCAGAAGAGGTCAGCGCAGAAGTAATACGTGATGGTTCACCCACGACGGTCACCATTCGATTAGACAATTAAAATTTTGCAACAGGATTAACATGTTTCCACATCAATACCGAACAAAGTTTTTCAAAGTATTCAATGCCGTTATTTTGCTGGCTGTGTCATTCACCGTTCAAGCAGAACCTGTCACGCTCAATCTTAAAGCGGCGGATCTGAGTGCCGTTATCAGCACTATCTCTGAAATTACCGGAAAGAATTTTATTGTTGACCCCAGAGTCAAAGGAAAAGTGACTATTGTTTCATCCCACCCAATGGAAGAAAAAGAGGTCTATCAAGTCTTTCTGACCGTGCTGGAAGTGCATGGCTATGCAGCAGTGCCCAGTGGCAATAGAGGCACAATAAAAATTATTCCAGTGGCTAATGCCAAACAATCTGCTGTTCCCATGGCCAGCAGCATACGTCCTGGAAAGGGCGATGAAATAGTCACGCGGGTACTCCAGCTGGAGAATATATCGGCCTCGCAAATGGTGCCCATCCTGCGGCCTCTATTACCGCAACAAAGTCATTTAGCCGCTTACTCTCCAGCGAATGTGCTCATCATTTCCGACCGGGCAGCAAACATCAATCGCATTATTAAAATCATCAACCGCATTGACTTGCCAGACAACAATGAAGTTGAAGTTATTCCATTGGAGCATGCATCTGCCAATGAAATTGTACGTATACTGACCTCACTTCAGCAGCAAGGTACTAAAAAAGGCAGTAAATCATCGGGTAATATGCCCCCTACATTAATTGCAGATGAACGTACTAACAGCATTTTAATCGGTGGTAGCAAAGCGGGCCGCATCAAACTGCGCAGCATTATTGGCCACCTTGACACTCCACTTGAAACGGAAGGCAACACGCGTGTCATTTACCTGCATTACGCCAAAGCCAAAGATCTGGTTCCAGTGTTAACTGGTGTCGGCACCAGTCTGGAACAGGAAAAACAGGGTAAAAAAGGCAAGGCAAGCAGCAACGCTCAATCACCTATCAATATACAAGCAGACGAGTTTTCCAATAGCCTGGTGATTACTGCTCCACCCGACCTTTTTAATTCATTGAAAAGAGTTATTGAACAACTGGATATACGACGCGCCCAAGTCTACATTGAGACTATTATTGCAGAAGTTTCATCCAACCGGGCCGCCGAGCTTGGAGTGCAATGGGCTGCTGGCGGAGATTCCAGCAAACCTGCTGCTGTCACCAACTTTACAGCCGGAGATGGAGGCAGTATTGTCGACATTGGCACAGCGATCAGTGCCAATGTTCCTGTTTCAATTGGCTCCGGATTAACACTGGGAGTGGGTAAAATTGTGGATGGTGCACTCAGCTTTGGCGCTCTTATTCGAGCTTTAAAAGGGGATGGATCCACCAATATCCTGTCAACACCCACGCTGATCACTATGGATAATGAAGAGGCTGAAATTGTCGTCGGCCAAACTGTCCCATTTAGAACGGGCTCTTATACCAGCACAGGTTCCAGCTCGACACCCAACAACCCGTTTCAAACTATTAAACGTGAAAATATCGGCATCACATTAAAAGTAACACCACAAATAAACGAAGGTGATGCGGTACAACTCAAAGTCGAACAGAAGGTTGAAAGTATCAGCCCCAATGTAGATGGTGCTGTCGACCTGATTACAAATACGCGATCCATTAATACAAATGTCATTGTTGATGATGGCGATATCATCGTTTTTGGTGGATTAATTACTGATGATCTCGCAGAGAGCACACAAAAAGTACCACTGCTCGGTGATATCCCTCTACTGGGTCGCCTCTTCAGCTACAGCAAAACAACGAAGCGTAAAACCAATATGATGATGTTTTTACGACCCGTTATTTTACGGGATTCGGCCACAACCAATAGCCTTAGCCAAAATAAATACAGCTATATGCGTGCGGAACAACTCCAGGTACAGAAAAAAGGCTTATCCATGCTACCGGATCACGAGACCCCGGTCATGCCGGACGTGCAAAACTTTTTGGAATTACCACCTCCTTTTATGGCTGACGACACCCTTCAAGACATCAAATTAAAGATCGAACAATAATCATGGAACCGTCTGTTAAAGAGACCGCCAATTCGATTCATGACATGAACCATGATGATGCGATACTGGTCACACCTCAGGACAACATAAGTGAAACAATAGCCCCAAAACGGCTGCCCTTTACTTATGCGAAACGCCATGGTGTTTTACTGAACAATATTGCGGATGGCATCGCAACTATTTCCCACAAGGCCTCCATCACCACCACTACCATTGCTGAGCTTCGCCGCTTTTTCGCTACTCCCATCAAGCTACAACTGCTTGAAGATGAGGCGTTTAATGCAGAGCTGCAACAAGTCTATGAACATGGCTCCGGTGATGCCATGGAAGCCATCGGCAATTTGGGCGAAGATATGGATCTGTCACGTCTCGCTCAGGAACTTCCCGAACCGGAAGATCTGCTCGAAAGCGAAGATGATGCGCCCATTATCCGTCTGCTTAATGTTTTGTTAACTGAAGCCATCAAAGAGAATGCTTCAGATATCCATATTGAAACCTATGAAAACCGTCTGGCCATTCGCTTTCGCGTCGATGGCGTATTGCGCGAAGTTCTCGAACCCAAACGCGCACTGGCTCCGCTTTTGGTCTCACGCATTAAAGTTATGGCCAAGCTAGATATCGCAGAAAAGCGCCTACCACAAGACGGCCGGATCTCACTAAAAATTGCGGGGCGACCCGTCGATGTCCGTGTTTCCACACTGCCGTCAGGGCACGGCGAACGTGTGGTCATGCGCCTGCTCGACAAACAAGCCGGACGACTGGATCTGGCAAAACTTGGCATGGAACCCAAAGTTCTAGCTGCGATGGACAATATTATCAAACGCCCTCACGGCATTATGCTCGTCACGGGCCCCACAGGTTCGGGTAAAACCACCACACTGTATGCGGCTCTAAGCCGTGTCAATGACAAACGACGCAATATCATGACGGTGGAAGATCCCATCGAATACTACATTGATGGCATCAGCCAAACGCATGTCAATTCGCGTGTCGACATGACTTTTGCACGAGGATTACGTGCTATTTTGCGTCAGGATCCCGACGTTGTCATGATTGGTGAAATTCGAGATCTTGAAACCGCAGAGATCGCAGTACAAGCCAGTTTGACGGGGCATCTGGTCTTATCGACACTGCACACCAATACTGCCGTGGGTGCTGTCACACGAATGCGTGACATGGGCATTGAAGAGTTTTTATTATCCTCCAGCTTAATCGGAGTTCTGGCACAGCGCCTCGTACGTTTATTATGTCCGGACTGCAAACGCCAAACAGAATTTACGGATGCTGATTATCAACTGTTTTCCAGAAATCATGACGAAGCGCTGACGCATTACCACGCCGAAGGTTGCAGCGAATGCAATTACACGGGCTATAGTGGGCGTACCGGAATTTATGAACTCATTGAAATTGATCACACGTTAAGCAACATGATTCACAATAGTGCGAGTGAGCAAGAACTTGAAGCCGCCGCTCGTAACAAAACGCCCAGCATGCGTGATGATGGCTTCCGCCGTGTTTTAAGCGGCGAAACAACCATTGAAGAAGTCCTGCGCGTCACACGCGAAGGATAACGAGGGTCACACGAAAAAATGGCTGCTTTTGAGTTTACAGCACTGGACGATACTGGCCGTGAGCGCAAAGGCGTGCTTGATGGTGATGTTGCCAAGCAAATTCGCCAACAGCTTCGTGATAAAGGCTGGACGCCGCTGGTTGTCACCGAAGTACGACAAAAAGAGAACAAACAAAGCGGTCAAAAATTTTCACTGAAACGTGGCATCAAATCCACTGATCTTGCTCTCATTACACGCCAATTTGCAACGCTGATACGTGCAGGTCTCTCGGTTGAAGAAGCACTGAGCGCGGTCTCCAGACAGAGCCAACAACCGCGTCTACGCAACATGCTGATGGCCGTACGCTCTCGTGTCATGGAAGGCCACACACTGGCCACTGCTCTGGCAGATTTTCCTCATGCATTCTCGGATCTTTATCGCTCAACGGTCTCTGCGGGTGAGCAATCCGGCCACCTTGGCATGGTGTTAGAGCGCTTGGCCGACTACACAGAAAACCGCCAGGCCATGCAACAAAAAATGACTTTGGCGTTGATCTACCCGATCATGATCTCCATTGTTGCCGTGGTCGTTATCACCGCCCTGCTCGCTTATGTCGTACCCCAGGTTGTTCAGGTCTTTGAGAATACCGGTCAAGAACTTCCTATACTCACGATCCTCATGATCGGCCTCAGTGACTTGATTCGGGAATATGGACTGATTTTTCTGGTCTTGCTGATTTTAGCTGTTTTTATTGTGACCAACCTGCTACGAAAACCGAAGTTTAAACAACAATACCATCGCTTTTTATTAAAGCTTCCTCTGATTAGCTCATTAGTACGAGGCTTTAATTCGTCACGATTTGCCCGCACATTCAGCATATTAACGGCAAGTAACGTTCCTGTTCTGGAAGGGCTTCGTATTTCATCCAGCGTTATTTCCAATATTCCGATGCGCACTGCAGTAGAGGATGCCGCGACCATGGTTAAAGAAGGCGCTCCCATTCATACAGCACTGGAACGCAGCGGTTACTTCCCTCCCATGACGGTGCAACTCATTGCCAGCGGTGAAAACAGCGGACGGCTGGAAGAGATGCTGGAACGCGCAGCCGATAGTCAGGAACGAGAAATGGAATCAACGGTCGCAACACTGGTCGGACTCTTTGAACCCTTTATGATTTTATTTATGGGTGTCATGGTTTTATTAATCGTGTTAGCAATACTGCTTCCTATTTTTGATTTGAACCAGTTAGTTAAATAATTTTCTAAATAAATTTTCAGGCAACTTGATTATGCAAAGAACAGTACTAAAAAATTCCGGAAAACATCGTGGCTTCACGCTCATCGAGATTATGGTCGTCGTCGTCATTTTAGGTATTTTAGCCGCTATCGTCGTTCCTAAAATCATGGATCGCCCTGATGCAGCACGTATCACCAAGGCCAAACAGGATATACGTACCCTTGAAGGTGCTCTGAACCTCTACAAGCTGGATAACTATAATTATCCTTCAACGGATGAAGGTCTGGAGGCATTAACGCAAAAGCCTGCCAATTCAGCAGCGTGGAAAGATGGAGGTTATATTGATCGACTTCCTCAGGATCCCTGGGGAAAACCCTATCAATATTTGAGCCCCGGAGTACAGGGAAATATCGATATTTATACGCAAGGTGCTGATAATTCACCCGGTGGTGAAGGTGCGAATGCAGACATAGGGAACTGGAATCTCAATCAGTGAATAGATGACCAGTAAATAGATGAAAAAATCGCGTGGATTTACTCTGCTGGAAATTATGGTTGTGGTGCTCATCATTGGCATCATACTCAGCTTTGCAACTCTCTCTTTCCGTGACAATAGAATCCCGGCACTGAAAGAAGAAGCGCAGCGGCTGGCTGCGCTACTGGATCTGGCTCGTGAAGAAGCCATTCTGACCTCGCGTGAATATTCAGTGGTATTAAAAGAGACAGGTTATGACTTTCAACAATACGTCGATGAAGAGTGGTCAGCACTTGTCGATGATAAAATATTAAAAGCGCGTGGGCTGCCTGAAGGGATGATATTAACCGCCGACCTTGAAGGCGAATCCATTCTGTTTGGTGGCGAAGAGGAGATTCGTCTCTATATTTTTTCCAGCGGAGAGCTCACGCCCTTTAATCTTTTTTTACATTACGATGGTGAAACACAGGGGTTTCACGTTGTCGGCCAGATCACAGGAAAGATCGAGTTCAAAGACCCACAAAAAACACCGTGAATACGCCATCTAAAAATAGTGGTTTTACCCTCATTGAAGTCACTGTGGCTTTATTGGTACTGGCCATTGCGTTAAGCGCGATCATCAAGGCGGTGAGCGACAACATTAGCAATGCAGCCTACCTGCGTGACAAAACCATCGCACACTGGGTGGCAATGAATAAAATGACAGAGCTGCATATATCCAATGGTCTACCCGCGACGGGTTCCACCAAAGGAGAGATGGAGATGGCGGGACGAGAATGGTTCTGGGAAACAAACATCACCGCCACGGAAGATAATTATGTACATAAACTCAGTGTCGAAGTAAAAGCCCAACGCGATGATGAATCTTCATTGGTCAAACTGGGTGGATTTGTAGGCAGGCGAGAATGATGAAAAACCGACGCTTTCTACATCGCCACCACAAAGGGTTCACACTGCTTGAGCTGCTCGTCGCACTCACAGTTTTTGCAATCATGTCACTGATGGTTTTTACGGGGCTCACTAGCGTTTTAACTTCTTACAGCCATGCCAAAGAAAAAACAGAACAACTCACGGAATTGCAAGCAGCATTCACCCTGATCACTCGCGATATAGAACAAGCGATTGCTCGCCCTATTCGTAATAGTTACGGCGACCCACAAGATCCCATGATAAATGGTGGCGAAGCCATCGGCACCGTTCTGGAATTTACTCGTACGGGTCGCCCGAACCCGGCAACCCTGCCACGCAGTAATTTACAGCGAATCGCTTACACGCTAGATGACAACCAGTTCGTACGCTTAAGCTGGGCCGTACTTGACCGTGCACCCGAATCAGAACCTCTGGAAACTTTATTGCTCACAAAAGTAAAATCAGCCTCCGTACGCTTTCTCAATAAGGATATGGAGTGGCAAGAGGATTGGCCAACCAAAACAAAACAGGAAATTAATGATGGAGTGGTCAAAATACCGCACGCTGTCGAACTGACCATAGAATCAGAGACATGGGGCGAAATCCAACGACTGTTCAGGGTACCTGGTGATGTTAAATAAAAATTTTACCCTGCCCGGAAAACAAAAAGGTGTCGCATTGATCACTGCTGTTCTGGTCGTTGCTTTGGTCACCGTATTGGCAGTGAACATGATTTCCCGCCAGCAAATTGATATCCGGCGCACCGGCAATATATTAAATACTGAAACAGCCTACATGTATGCGCTGGGCATCGAATCGTGGGGTATTGGTATTTTGTTAAGAGACCGAGGCAACAATAAAATCGATACACTCGACGAAGATTGGGCCATGACCATTCCTCCTATTGATGTAGACGGCGGGCAAGTTGTCGGGCGCATTGAAGATATGCAGAGCCGTTTTAACCTGAATAATTTACTCGATGCAAGTGGCAAACGGAGTGAACCTGATTACAAGATATTCCAGCGCCTTCTGA
>CAYXVC010000061.1:0-4720 GCA_964468225.1 uncultured Gammaproteobacteria bacterium | reverse complement strand
CCTGTGATTCAGGCGCTTGGAGACAATATTACACAAACTGATGCAGAGGATTTTGTTGGGTCACGAAGTAAAAATGGTAGTAATATTAACGATCTTAAAAATATAGTGGGTACAAACGATATTGACCCACAAACCGAAAAAAAACTGAGTGAAAACTCAGAATATTTTATACTGTTCGGTGAATCACGCTTTGGGCGTGGGCGACAACTGCTTACAACTTTAGTACATCGACCTGGTACAGGAAAAGTCACTGTGATAATGCGTGGCCAAGGGGCTTATTGAACAATGCAAAACCAACTCTTTATCCGCTTTAATGAGCAAGAGCCCCAAAAGGTGCAATGGCTCGAATACTCAGATATGGGCGAACAAACCGGGCAGATTAATAACGGCACACTAGAAGAAGCGGCTGTCATCGCACAAAATCATCAGCGCGTTATTATATTGGTACCCAGCACACAACTTTTACTGACCAGCGCCAACATTCCAACAAAAAACAGACAGCGTATTGCAAAAGCACTGCCCTACAGCATTGAAGAGCAAATGGTTGATGATGTTGAAAACATGCATTTTGCCATTGGCCAACATGATGATGATGGAAAAATACACACCGCCGTCATCCCCCACACCCTTATGAAACAGTGGCAAAAAGAGCTTCAGGAAGCGGGTATCTATCCACAAATCATGACTCCTGATCTGCTCTTGATCCCTTATACTGAAGGTGACTGGACTTTTTTTACGGAAGGCAAAACAACCTTGGTGCGCACCGGGCAGGAAAGTGGCTTTGTCATTGATAATGACAATCTGGACACTCTTCTCAATCTTGCATTTGCGGAAACTGAGGATGACAAAAAACCAGAGACTATTCACGTCATTCAGTGCCAGGATGAGGTTGATATCACAACCGCGTTCAAAGACCTCCCGGCCAAACTCAATCACGTCAGACGCATTGAGCCACCACTGCAGATGATGGCAATGACCTACAGCGAACAGCGCGACTCTTTTAACTTGCTGCAAGGCCCATACAGCCGTCGGGAACAGATGGGCAAATTCTGGAAGCCCTGGCTGCCCGCACTTGTCATATTGCTTATATTGATGTTGGTAGGTGCCATCACCACCATGATTGACTACTCCCGCTTGAGCCAGCAAAAATCAGCGTTCCAGCAAGAGATAGAACAGCTTTACAAAAAAACATTTCCTGATGCAAAAAATATTGTCAATCCGCAAGTGCAGATGAAACGCCAACTAGAGGATCTGCGCAGAAAACAGGGACAAGGCTCAGGTGGGTTTTTAAAATTACTCAATCAGGTCGCACCCATATTAAAAGAGACAAAAACCCTTGATCTGCGTCGCATTGGTTATAAAGACGACCAACTGACGCTGCATATAGAAATCAAGGATCTTGCTAAACTGGATAAACTCAAAGCCCAGTTGACACAACAGAAAGGCATCGTCGTCGACTTGCAATCCGCCAGTGCCGGCACTGAAAAAGTTGAAGCACGCCTGATTATAAAGGGAGCATGAAGATGAAAGAATACTTTGCAAGCCTCAAACCCCGCGAACGCATGTTTCTCATCATTGGCGCTGCTTTTTTGCTTTTGGCTTTCCTCTACTGGATCATCTGGGAGCCATTTAGTAAAAGTGTTGATTCGATGGAGCTGTCCGTAGTGCAGCAGCAAGCCACACTTTCAGAAATGAAAAAGATGGAAGAAGAGGTGAAGCAATTGCGTAAAAAATCATCCTCTTCCAAACAAAGCACACAAGGCCAATCACTGCTCACACTGATTGATAGCAGCGCAAAAAACAGAAAACTGGGCTCTGCACTCAAACGAGTTGAACCCGTCGGTGATGACAAAGTTCGAGTTCGAATGGACAAAGCAAATTTTAATGACACAGTGCGCTGGCTCGGTTACCTCGAACAAAATTATGGAGTTTTAGCCACAAGCATCACCCTCGATACTCAATCAGAGAGTGGGCTCGTCAACGCACGACTGGTACTGGAAGGTTCATAAATGATAAAGCCATATTTCAAATACATTCTGACAGGCGGCATCGCCTTTGTTCTTTTTCTGGTGTTTACGTTACCCGCAAGTTTCATTCATGCCCAGATTAAAAGTAGCACTTCAGTTAAACTTTATCAGGTGGAAGGCACACTCTGGAGCGGTTATGCACAAACATTAGTCGCACCCAATGGTTTTCGCGCCCAAGCCATTAGCTGGAAATTCAGACCTTTATCACTATTGCTCGGAAAAATATCTATTAGTACAAAGTTTATCACTGAAGGCGGTTACGGCAATGTGATTGTCAACAGAGGGTTGCTCGGCAGCCTCAGCCTCAGCGATATTGATATAAAAATGCCCATCACTGACTTGAAACCTTTTTTGCAAGAAGTTCCTGTTGATTTAAAAGGGGTGGTAGATGGTCGACTGGAAGAGATTGAATTTTCAGACAGCATGATGATCACCTCTGCCAGCGGCATACTTTCATGGAACCATGCCATTATTGATGCACTGAGTGAACTTAAAGTGGGTGATTTCACACTGGTACTTGAACCGAATGACGATGGCACAAAAGGCGTGATCAAATCCAAAGACGGCGGCCCACTTGAAATGGATGGCGTATTACAGCTCAAAGAGGATGGTAATTATGACTTCAAAGGTGAGCTGAAAGCCAAAGCCCGTGCACCACGCGAATTAAAACAGGCACTTCAATTTATTGGAAGAGTCGGCCCCACAGGCAAGATTCCATTGCGCCTCAGTGGGTCACTTTGAATGAATTCAAATCATAACTGCATTCCCAAATGATGTACGTTTAACCTCCAAACTTATTTTATCCTTGCAAATTGTGCAAAACATGCATAAATTGCAAGGATGATTGAAAGAAAGATACGAATAAATATAGAAGCAATGGGCTTATCTGATTTTATACAACTGATTGAGAGCCGATGAATTACTGCTCAGTTTGTGAACGGTATCAATTCAATCTGGATTCTGCAAATCAATGAGCAAACACTCGCCCTAACAATTGATTGATTGCCGCCACACCAAACAACTCAAAACCACGTAACGCTTCAGGCGGATAACCTGCAACACATACGATTGGTTTTCCATCAGCAATGCCCATAATCAGCGGACGACCTGAGCGCATCTGTACACCGTCCACCAGTAAGTCACCTAATTCACGAATCAGGTCAGAGATAAAGTCCCTCCCATCCACAGCGGTTCCACCAGAAATTAATAACATATCCGAAGTTTCTAAAGCTTTTCGTGCCTGACTCACAAAGTTCTCGAAATCATCACTCATAATGCCAGCAAACAGAGGCGTTCCTCCCGCCTCTGTAACGGCAGCACTCAACATCACTGAGTTACAATCACGTATCGCACCCGAGCGCATGGTCTCAGTATGAGGAATGACTTCATCGCCCGATGAAAAGATAGTCACTTTAGGAGGAAAAACAACATCCAGAGTATCCAACCCCAAACTGGCTGCCGCACCCAAATAAGCGGGCGACAACACGGCTCCTGCTTCAACCACGACACTGCCCTGCTTGATATCACACCCCTCTTCTTCAATGAAAAACCGGGGTGGAAAAGGGCGGGTGATCGTCATGTTATTACCATCACGCTTCGCTTCCCACATACGAACGATAGAATAATCGCCATCAGGAATAATACTGCCCGTCGCCACAGACACCGCCTGCCCTGCCAAAACTTCAGGACAGGATTCATCACCCGGATTTACTTCACCTGCAATCACAAAAGAGACGGGCGCTTCTTCAGAAGCTTCGCGCGTATCTGATGTGTTCACCAAAAAACCTTCAACAATCGCACGATGATAAGGCGGCGAATTTTCCAGTGCTTTCAAATCACCATAAAGCGTCATGCCCAACGCCTGGCTGAGCCCTTTTTTCTCACTAGCCATCGTTCGAAATGGAACCGCATCCGAAAATTTTTTTTGTGCGTCCAGCAGTGGATTTTCTTTAGTCATTTCAGGCTATCTCCAATTATTAATCTTTTAAGAATCATAACACCTGTACTGATTAAGTCATACGCAGTAAAATCAATAAAACACTTTAATTTTCCACTCAATTTATTTATGCCAAACATCAAATCAACACCACTCTATCATTTTTTCAAACCTCGCTTTTTGGGTTTATGGTGTGCATTAGGGGGGCTTTGGTTGATCATGCACCTGCCCGCTTCAATACAACTTCGTATCGGTTTTAGTCTTGGGCGCATTCTGAAAAAATTTTCTAAACGCCGTAGCGAAATAGCTTTAATTAATATCCAAAAGTGCTTTCCGGACTTATCTCAAAAAGAGCACAGCGAACTGCTGAACAGACACTTTGAAGCGCTGGGCATGTATTTTGTAGAAACAGCACTCTGCTGGTGGGTTCCTGCAAAAAAACTGGAAGGGCGCTACACCATCAAAGGCATGGAGCATCTTGACAAAGCCTTTGATGATGGCAAAGGTGTGATTCTTGTCAGTGCCCACTTTACCTCTTTTGAAATCGGCTGCCGCTTGTTAAGCGCTGCTTCCAAAAGCACATTTCATGGGCTTTATCGCCAACATAAAAATCCATTACTCGAAGAGATGATTCTTCGAGGGCGAGAAGCACACTTTGAAAAAATCATCCCACGCGATGATATTCGTGGCATGATTCGCAGCCTGAAAAAGAACAACGTCATCTGGTACGCACCCGATCAAGACTATGGCAGACATC
>CAYXVC010000060.1:0-13922 GCA_964468225.1 uncultured Gammaproteobacteria bacterium | reverse complement strand
CACAAAAAAAACAGTTGGAAACAGAGGTGCCGACACCGGAAGATACACCTGCCATGGCTTCACCAGAGGATTGGCATACCATCGTTGAGTCATTAAAATTGTCTGGCCTTGTGAAACAACTGGCATTGAATAGCCTATACAAAAATCGAGATGGTAATACAATTACCTTGCAAGTGGATCGTAACGGTGAGCGATTACGCAGCCCACAACTGGTTGAAAGGCTGGAAAAAGCATTAAAAAGCTACTTTAATGCCCCGTTAAAGCTAATATTTGAATCAAAAGATCAAATACAAAATGAACCAACAACTTCAACGCCACAAAACATAGAAACACCAGCGGTGCGCCAACAACGCGAGACGGATGAACGTCTGGAAATGGCTAAACAATCCATTTCTGATGACCCTAATGTTAAAGCACTGCAAGATAGCTTTAACGCCAGAGTCGTCACGGACTCGATAAAACCATTACCTTAGGAATCTAATGACATTTAAAAGGAGAATCATATGAAGAATTTAGGCAACCTGATGAAACAAGCTCAAAAAATTCAGGAAAACATGCAGCAAGCTCAGGAAGAGCTGGCCACCATGGAAGTCACCGGGCAAGCAGGTGGTGGCATGGTCAGCGTGATCATGACGGGCAAACATGACGTGAAACGTGTCAGCATTGATGATGCACTGATGGAAGATGATAAAGAGATGATTGAAGACCTTCTCGCCGCCGCCGTCAATGATGCCGTACGTAAAGTTGAGAAAGAGAGTCAGGAAAAAATGTCAGGTATGACTTCTGGCTTCCCAATGCCTCCGGGCTTCAAAATGCCATTTTAACAATGAATACTAAAAAATATTTATGACTCAGGATTCGCTCGTTACCCAGCTCATTGAATCCCTCTGCTGTCTGCCGGGTGTTGGCCCAAAGTCAGCGCAGCGCATGGCGTTTCACCTTCTCGAACGTGATCGAAATGGTGCGCGCCGACTTGCACACTCTCTCACCGAAGCCGCAGATAAAATTGGGCACTGCTCAATTTGTCGAAATTTGAGCGAACAGGAAGTCTGTCACTTATGCTCCAATGAAAAGCGGGATCGCAGCTTGCTTTGCATCGTAGAAATGCCTACCGATGTTCAAGCCATTGAACAATCCACGGGGTTTAAAGGGCAATACTTTGTATTGATGGGACGCCTCTCCCCCATTGACGGCTTGGGGCCTGATGAGATCGGTTTAAACATGCTGGCAACACATCTGGATAACGGGAACATAAAAGAGGTCATTCTGGCCACCAACCCCACTATTGAAGGTGAAGCCACGGCGCATTATATTGGAGAGATGGTGCGCAATCGTCAAATTAAAACAACGCGTATTGCTCACGGTGTGCCTCTGGGTGGCGAATTGGAATTTGTGGACGGAGGAACATTATTTCACGCATTTTCAGGAAGGCGGGAAATATAGAATGCAATTAAAGCGTTATACCGATTACTCATTACGCGTACTGATCTATTTAGGGGTCAAACAAGGTCAGGTTGTTACCGTTAATGAAATCGCTCAAAGCTATAACATATCCAAAAATCACATTGCTAAAGTCGTACATCAACTTTCATTAGGTGGATTTATTCATTCAGTGCGCGGCAAAAATGGTGGAGCAACTCTCAACAAGCCAGCCCATGAGATTAATATTGGCGCTCTTATACGCCATACTGAAATAAATTTATCCGCTTTCGACTGTAAGGATTTAACTCAAAACTGTTCTATTTCAGAAATATGTCAACTCACTCAAATTCTGGATGAAGCCACTCAACAGTTTTTAAACGTACTTGATCAATACACACTCGATGATGTCATCAATCAGAAAAAAGACGCTTTAGCTGAAGTACTTTTTATCAACAAAGGGAATTAAAACATGCTACAAAATAAAAATAATCTCATCTGGATTGATTTGGAAATGACCGGGTTAGACCCTGATCATGACCGCATTATTGAAATTGCCACCGTCATAACGGACAGCGAACTCAACATACTTGCAGAAGGCCCCATTATAGCTATTCATCAAAGCAATGAAGTACTGGCTGGCATGGACGAGTGGAATACCAGACAACATGGAAAATCAGGATTAACTGAGCGAGTCAAAGCGAGTCAGTTTACAGAGGCTGAAGCAGAACAGGAAACATTGGGCTTTATCAGGAAATACGTTCCGGAAAATACTTCCCCTATTTGTGGTAACAGCATTTGTCAGGATCGTCGCTTCCTTTATCGACGCATGAAAGCGCTGGAAAACTATTTTCACTACCGCAATCTGGATGTCAGCACGATCAAAGTGCTCACACAGCATTGGTCGCCTGATATTGTCAAAATGATCAAAAAAAGCTCATCTCATCTGGCGATGGATGATATCAAAGACTCAATTAATGAACTCATCCATTATCGAAAGCATGTTTTCAAGATCTAAAAAGCCAAGTGCATTAGTGGCTTTGATTGAACTCACGATAATCCCAATACATCCTGCATATCAAACAGACCACTGTTTTTGCCTTTAAGCCATATTGCAGCACGAATCGCTCCGTTTGCAAAAGTCATACGGCTGGATGCTTTGTGTGTAATTTCAATGCGTTCGCCAATATCTGCAAACATCACAGTATGATCACCGACAATATCGCCGGCACGAACGGTTGAAAAACCAATAGTACGGCGGTCACGTTCTTCAGTGATGCCTTCACGACCATAAACTGCACATTCAGATAAATCACGCCCTAAACTTTCCGCAATGACTTCGCCCATGCGCAGTGCTGTTCCTGATGGCGCATCCACCTTATGACGGTGATGTGCCTCAATAATTTCAATATCAACAGTATCGCCAAGTATCTGAGCCGCTGTTGCTAACAGCTTTAAGCACAGATTCACCCCCACGCTCATATTAGGTGCAAGGATAACTGGAATTTCTTTTGCTGCGGATTCTATAGTTTCTATTTGCTGAGGAGTAAACCCTGTGGTACCAATCACAATACTTTTTCCGGATTGGCGGCACATATCAAGATTATTCAGAGTAATTTCTGGTCGGGTAAAATCAATCAGCACATCAAAATCCTGAATCACATTTTGAATAGAACCCTCAATGTTAATATTGAGGGCTCCAGTACCCGATATAATGCCGGCATCCATTCCCAACGCATCACTTTGTGGGTGCTCAATGGCTGCACTGAGCTGAGTTTCAGGCGACTGAACACAGGCGTTAATCAAATTCTTCCCCATACGCCCAGCAGCACCGGTCACAGCAATTTTAATCATCATAAATACCTGATGTTATGATTTCATCTCTTCAAAGAACTGTTTTACGTTGTCAAACCATGACCCTGCTTTAGGGCTGTGTTTTCCCCGACTTCCATCCATGCTCTCTTCAAACTGAGTGAGCAAATCCTTTTGGTACTTTTTTAAGTTGACGGGAGTTTCAATGATCACCTTGCAGAGCAAATCACCCAGGCGATTATTGTGCACTGATTTGACACCTTTTCCTTTGAGCCTGAAAGTTTTTCCCGTTTGGGTTTCTGCGGGTATTTTCAGTTTTACACGGCCATCCAGTGTGGGCACGTCCAGTTCACCACCTAATGTTGCACTTGAAAAGCTGATGGGAACTTCACAATAGATATCATTTTCTTCGCGTGTAAAAATAGGATGCTGGCGTACTCGAACCTGTACATACAGATCCCCTGAAAATGCTCCTGCTCCACCCGCCTCGCCTTCGCCAGACAGACGAATACGATCTCCCGTATCAACACCTGCAGGTATTTTTACCGAGAGTGTTTTGCTTTTGCTAACACGACCTTGCCCATAGCATGTAACACAAGGGTCTGTAATAATTTTTCCTTTGCCATGACATTTAGGACAGGTCTGTTGGATAGAGAAAAATCCCTGTTGCATCCGAACCTGGCCTACACCCGCGCATGTTGTACATTTGGTGGGTTTGCTGCCTTTTTTGGCACCGGAACCGTTACAGGTTGAACAAGCGACTTTTGTAGGGATGTTGATTTTAACCGTATTGCCATGAACGGCTTCTTCTAGACTTAATTCCAGATTATAGGCAAGGTCTGCACCACGCTGCGGCCCTCCTCCGTGTGAACGACCGCCTGCAGCACCGCCAAATACATCGTCAAAAATATCGCTAAAACTGAATCCCCCGCCCTGGAATCCACCACCACCTGCAGCCGCAGACGGGTCAACACCGGCATGACCGAATTGATCATACGCCGCGCGCTTTTGTGCGTTCTTTAAAACTTCATAGGCTTCTTTGGCTTCTTTAAAATTCTCTTCCGCCGACTTGTCATCGGGGTTACGATCAGGGTGATACTTCATTGCCAGACGGCGGTACGCTTTTTTTAACTCCGCTTCGCTGGCATTTCGTTGAATCCCCAGAACTTCGTAATAATCCTTTTTTGACATGAGTGATACTTTTTTAGTTGGCTATTAAACAAGTATGGCCCGAGTGCAAAATAGCACTCGAGCCAACCCAAACTCAGGCTTTTAAAACATGAAGATAAGGATCGTGCACGTTCCTGACTACTTTTTATTTTCTTTCACTTCTTCAAATTCAGCATCTACAACACTGTCATCTGATTTAGATTTTTCCTGAGGGTTTTCGGCATCTGCCGCACCTTCAGCATCAGGTGCTTGTTGGCTATAAAGGCGCTCTGCCATTTTGGCAGAGGCTTCCGTTAGAGCCTGAGTTTTTTCCTCAATTGCGACCTTGTCATCACCTTTCATTATCTCCTCTAAAGCTTCGATTGCAGATTCAATATTCTGCTTTTCATCGCCTTCCAGCTTATCGTCACCCATCTCTTTCATTGATTTTTGTGTTGCATGAATCATGCCGTCAGCGCGATTTCTTGCGTCAACAAGCTCATGCATTTTACGATCTTCCTCAGCATGTGCTTCAGCATCTTTCACCATTTTTTCAACTTCTTCGTCAGAAAGTCCGCTGGATGCCTTGATGATGATTGATTGCTCTTTACCCGTGGCTTTATCTTTCGCGGAAACATTCAATATTCCATTGGCATCAATATCGAAAGTCACTTCAACTTGCGGTGTACCACGAGCCGCTGGCGGAATATCGGCCAGATCGAAACGACCCAGTGATTTATTGCCCGAAGCCATTTCGCGCTCACCTTGTAATACATGAACCGTCACAGCCGTTTGATTATCTTCTGCAGTAGAAAACACTTGCGATGCTTTGGTCGGGATCGTAGTATTTTTTTCAATGAGTTTGGTCATTACGCCGCCCATTGTTTCAATTCCCAGAGATAAGGGCGTGACATCCAGTAACAATACATCTTTCACTTCACCGCCAAGTACCCCACCCTGAATAGCTGCACCCATGGCAACCGCTTCATCAGGGTTCACATCTTTTCTGGGATCTTTGCCAAAAAACTCCGTAACTGCCTCTTGAACTTTAGGCATACGTATTTGGCCGCCGACCAAAATAACTTCATCAATTTCGGAAGCGTTTAACCCTGCATCTTTCAGAGCAATTTTGCATGGTTCAATGGTGCGAGCGATTAAATCCTCAACCAATGATTCCAGTTTGGCGCGGGTCAACTTGATATTCAAATGTTTGGGGCCAGAAGCATCTGCGGTAATGTAAGGCAGATTAATGTCCGTTTGTTGCGTTGAAGAGAGTTCAATTTTCGCCTTCTCAGCCGCCTCTTTTAAACGTTGCAGTGCAAGCGGATCATTATGCAGGTCAATGCCGCTGTCTTTTTTGAATTCAGCCGAAAGATATTCAATCAGGCGCAAGTCAAAATCTTCGCCACCAAGGAAAGTATCACCATTGGTTGCAAGCACTTCAAACGTATGTTCGCCATCAATTTCAGCAATTTCAATGATTGAAACGTCAAATGTACCGCCGCCCAAATCATAGATAGCAACAGTGGCGTTGCCATGCTTTTTGTCCATTCCATACGCTAATGCTGCTGCAGTAGGTTCGTTGATGATGCGTTTAACATCAAGCCCTGCAATTTTACCCGCATCTTTTGTTGCCTGACGCTGTGAATCATTAAAATAAGCAGGCACAGTGACAACTGCTTCCGTCACCTCTTCACCTAAATAGTCTTCTGCTGTTTTTTTCATTTTTTGTAAAATGCGCGCAGAAATTTCCTGAGGTGCGATTTTTTTACCTTGCACCTCAACCCAAGCATCACCATTGTCCGCAGCAACGATGGTGTAAGGCACCATTTTAATATCACGTTGCACCACATCATCGGTGAATTTACGACCAATCAAGCGTTTTATAGCAAACAAAGTATTTTCCGGATTGGTGACCGCCTGACGTTTTGCTGACTGCCCAACCAATACTTCTCCATCGTCTGAAAATGCAACAATCGAGGGCGTGGTACGATCGCCTTCGCTGTTTTCGATGACTTTGCTTTTGCCATCTTCCATTACAGATACACAGGAATTTGTTGTTCCCAGGTCAATACCAATAATTTTACCCATTGTTTTTTCTCCGCTCGTTCACTCTTTCCGTTTGGAAAGTTGATTAAATGATCATGTTGCTTTAGATAATTGGGACGTCTAACTCTTTTTCAAGCTATTTCATCAATTTCTCTGTTTTCTTTATTGTCAGGTGCTTTTTTTGATACAACCACCATAGCAGGCCTTAATAAACGACCGCTGAGCAAGTAGCCTTTTTGGAATACATTCAATACAGTATTGGGTTCAACATCAGCGCTGGGCTGCGTCGACATCGCTTGATGGTGATCAGGATTGAATTTTTCACCTGTTGCTGCAATCTCTTCAATATTGAATTTTTTAAATGCCGAATCGAGCATATTCAGAGTTAAAGCGATGCCATCCTGTATCTTTTCAAGAGCTTCATCAGCACCACTGTCCGTTGTTGTTGCAGCAGCAGCACCTAATTCCAGACTGTCTTTCACCGGAAGCAGTTCCAGTGCAAATTTTTCCAAAGCAAACTTATGTGCACTTTCCAGATCGCGGGCGGTACGGCGTTTGACATTTTCCTGAGCCGCTTGCGAACGAAGCAAGTTATCCCAGTTTTCTTCCGCTTTGTTTTCGGCATCTTCCAGTTTCGCTCTTAAAACTTCTAACTCACTGGCGCCTTCATTCAGGCTGCTTTCTGTTGCGCCGTCATTCACGGCATGGGTTTCGGCTTCAGCAGATTCTACGGATGAATTTTGCGAAGAGTTCTTATCTTCGTTGCTCATTACTGTATCTCTCCAATTACTAATTAAAATCACACCATCACAATGGGGGGCGGTTGGTAAATTTCAAGGTGCTATGGTAAATTTAGCCACTGCAACCAGACAAGCTCCTAGAACGGAAAAATATGAAACGCTCGGCATTTGATACCATTGGCCTCATCGGCAAACGAAACGATACTAAAGTACAGGAAACTGCTAGGTTACTTGGGCAGTTTCTGATAGAGCAAAACCTCCACATTCTAGTGGATGAAACGGTTGCTGAAATTGCTTCGGCATTGAATGTTGACTCTGTTTCACGCGAAACCATTGGCGAACAGAGCGATCTGATCGTTGTCATTGGCGGGGATGGCACTCTGCTTTGTGCAGCACGCGCACTGGTGGACTACAATATTCCTATTGTAGGAATCAATCTTGGACGGCTGGGCTTTCTGGTTGATATCTCATCGACGAAAGTGATTGAAGGTATAAAAGAAATTCTTCAAGGTAACTATCTCGAAGAGGCGCGTTGTACATTACAATTTTCTGTTTACCGGGATGAGAAAACTCTTTGTGAAGGCGTCGCTCTTAATGACGTGGTCATTCATAAATGGAATATGGCTCGAATGATTGAGCTGGAAACTCGCATTGATGGCCGTTATGTCAACACCCAGCGTTCTGATGGATTGATTATTTCTACACCCACCGGATCAACCGCCTATGCATTATCCGGAGGCGGCCCTATACTTTACCCCACACTGAATGCGATGGCCTTAGTGCCCATTTGCCCGCACACATTGAGCAATCGCCCAATTGTTATTTCTGGCGATAGTGAGATTGAAATTATCGTCACACCTGAAGATCAAGAGCACGTCCAGATTACCTGGGACGGACAAAACAGCTACAACCTGAAATCTGATGATCGAATTAAAATTTGTAAATACTTGCATGATATCAAGCTTATCCACCCGGAAGAACATGATCACTATGAAGTGCTCAGGGCAAAATTGCGCTGGGGATAAATACAGAATATGTTAGAACATATTCAAATTCGTGATTTTACGATCATTGATCAACTGGAGCTGTCGTTCAACAAAGGTTTGACTGTGATGACCGGTGAAACTGGCGCAGGTAAATCGATACTGATTGATGCGCTGGGACTGATCTTGGGTGACCGCGCTGATCCCGGCATGATTCGCCATGGTTGTGAACGTGCAGAAATCTGCGCAGAATTTTCTATTGCACCTGATTCAATGCCGGCAAAGTGGCTGTCTCAATATGAATTTGATCATTCTGGTGAATGCCTGATTCGCCGCACCCTCTCGCAGGCAGGACGTTCTAAAGCTTATATCAATGGTCGTGTTACTCCTCTTAACCAGTTGCGTGAGCTGGGCGGATTACTGATCGACATTCATGGACAACATGAACATCAGGCGCTCATGCAACTCGAAAAGCAGGGAGAAATTCTTGATCTCTATGCGAGCAACAGTGATTTACTCAAACAGCTAATATCGACCTTTAAACATTGGAACGCACTCCAGAAAGAGCTGGATCTCTTACTCCAGACCAATGAAGAACGTAATGCAAAGTTTGAGCTGTTAAGCTATCAGGTAGAAGAGCTGGATAAACTCGATTTGTCAGCGGGCGAACTTCAGAAGCTTGATGAGCAACATAAACGTCTGGCCAATGCCAATCGCTTGCGCCTTGGAGTTCAGTCACTTTTGGAACAGTTGCATGATAATGATGAACAGGCCATCACCCAACAGTTATCACAAAATGCAGCGACGCTCGAACAGTTGACTGAAATGGATCATCAGCTGGCTTCTGCATGTGAACAGTTGAACAGTATTTCACTGCAACTACAGGAGATGACCAGCGATCTGCGGCATTACCTCGACAGATTGGAAGTAGACCCCGAACAACTGCAGTTCATTGAACAACGTTTAGCCGATATTTTTGATATTGCACGCAAACACCATGTACCCACACAAGAGCTCGTGGAGCTGCACCAGACTTTAAAACAAGAGTTCTCTGCGCTTGATGGTGCGGAAGGTCGGGCAGAAGAAATTAAAGATGAAATAAAAATCGCTGAAAAAGAGTATCATCGACACGCATTAAAATTGAGTGAAAATCGAAAAAAAGCGGCCGACCGACTGGTGTTGAATGTGAACCAAAAGATACAGCAGCTTGGCATGCCGCATGGTTATATTGAAATATGTTTTACACCCATTGAAAAACAACCCTCCCCTTCCGGTTTGGAAAAGATCGAATTTTTTGTTGTAACAAACCCGGGACAACCATTAAAACCATTAACAAAAGTGGTGTCTGGTGGCGAGTTGTCGCGCATCAGTTTGGCCATTCAAGTATCACTCTCAAATAACGTCAGTGTTGATACGATGGTTTTCGATGAAGTTGATGTGGGAATTGGTGGTGGTGTGGCTGAAGTGGTGGGTCAACAACTGCGTGCGCTTGGTAAAGATCGTCAGGTATTATGTGTCACACATCTGCCACAAGTGGCCGCATTGGGGAACCATCACTTTCAAGTCAATAAAACATCTGAATCAGAAAGTACCCATACAACTATTGTCGAACTAAAAAATGAATCCCGTATTGAAGAAATTTCACGCATGCTGGGAGGAGTTAAAATCACGGAGCAAACACGCGCTCATGCCAAGGAGATGATTGCAGGTGCGCAACATTAGCATTGCCCTTCAAATCAAGCGCATGTTAAGCTCCGCCGCCTTGTGAGCTACTAAAACCTGTTTTTGTGATGAACCCGACTAAGATGGTTTCCTTTTGAGACGTTAATAGGTGAAGTATCTGCTTTGTGATAAGCAGATTCTCTCAGATAATCAATTTTTAAGGAAAGTTATTAAACATGCTAGCAGAAGCTGAAAGAATCGATGATGTAGTGCGTAATGGTAAAAGAGATCTTAGACCTGTAATGTCAAAAAAATACAATAAACTTATTATTGAAGGTGTTAGAGAAGATGGTAGTAAGTTTCGTCCCAGTGATTGGGCAGAGAGGCTGTCTACAACGCTTGCACAATTTGGTGCGGATCATCGTTTGCACTATGCCAAGGGAGTTCAACCCATTATGAGAAATGGAATTAAATGCCTTACTATTGATATTGATCTGGAGGCAGACAATCCTTCTGCCTATCATTATATTATTGAGTTTTCTAACTCTAATAACCTACGAACACATCAGGAATAGAGTAATTAAAACCCCTTAATTAAAAAATATTAAGGGGTTTTGATATTTAGAATTGAGTATTATCAACCTCTTGATTGCTTTTCCCGAATTTCATCCAGAACCTTGCAATCAATGCACTGCTCAGCGGTAGGACGAGCTTCTAAACGGCGAATACCAATATCCTCACCACATGCGTCGCAAAATCCATATTCGCTACCATCCAAAGACCTAAGAGAACTCTCAATTTTTTTAATTAATTTTCGCTCTCGGTCACGAGTTCGCAGTTCCATAGAAAACTCCGCTTCCTGAGAAGCGCGATCATTAGGATCTGGAAAATTTGCAGCCTCATCCTGCATATGATGCACTGTACGATCAACTTCTTCCATGAGTTCATAACGCCAGGACTCTAAAATTTCACGAAAATGTTGAACCTGACGGCTCCCCATATACTCTTCGCCTTTTTCTTCTTGGTAGGGTTCGAACCCTTTAAAATCAGTCACCGCTGAAGCCATTGTAGATGATCCTCTTGACACTATATTAAGGTTATCTTGAAATCAGGGCGGCACTTATAGCAAAAATATCTACTAAGCGCAAACCTGGCATACTTTTTGTTCATCGTGATGTTATCGAACGAAATTAAAAAAAATTTAGTTTTTTGCATATATATTTCATGCGCATTCCCAAAACCTATCTGGTAAAATGCGGCGATATTACTAAGGAATGACCTAGGAACACATATGGCAAAGATTATCTACACACTCACAGATGAAGCTCCCGCTCTGGCGACCTATTCACTCCTTCCGATTGTAAAAGTATTTGCCAATGCCGCAGATATTGCCATCGAAACCCGGGATATCTCTTTGTCGGGGCGAATTATCGCCAATTTCCCTGAATATTTGAAAGAAGAGCAACATATTGAAGATGCATTAACTGAACTGGGGGAAATGACCAAAACTCCTGAAGTAAACATTATCAAGCTTCCCAACATCAGTGCATCAATTCCTCAATTAAGTGCCGCTATTAAAGAGTTGCAAATGCATGGCTATGCTGTGCCGGACTATCCGGAAAACCCACAGAGTGATGAGGAAAAAACCATCAAATCAAGATATTCAAAAGTGCTTGGTAGTGCGGTAAACCCCGTGTTGCGGGAAGGCAATTCAGATCGTCGCGCACCCGCATCGGTTAAAAATTATGCCAAAAAAAATCCACACTCCATGGGGGTATGGTCTCCTGATTCCAAATCCCATGTATCACATATGTCACAAGGTGATTTTTACGGTTCTGAAAAATCGATGACGATGGCTGATGCCACTGAATACAAAATCGAATTTGTCGGAGACGATGGTTCAAACAAAGAGTTAAAGGCACTATCACCACTGCTTGTCGGTGAAGTAATTGATACAGCGGTAATGAGCCAAAAATCCCTGCATGACTTTTTGACAAAAGCTATTTCAGAGGCCAAATCACAAGATATTCTGTTTTCATTGCACTTGAAAGCCACCATGATGAAAGTATCCGACCCTATTATTTTTGGTACCGCTATTTTAGCTTTCTTCAAAGAAGTATTTGAAAAGCACAGTGACACCTTTGCTGAATTGGGTGTGAACCCTAACAATGGTCTAGGCGATGTTTACAGCAAAATTCAATCTTTGGCGGCAGATAAGCAAGCCAAAATTGAAGTCGATTTGAATGCCGTGATGGAGGCCAAGGCGGATATCGCAATGGTAGATTCTGATAAAGGCATCACCAACTTGCATGTTCCCAGTGATGTGATTGTTGATGCCTCGATGCCTGCAATGATTCGTGGCTCGGGAATGATGTGGAACAAGAGTGGCAAACAGCAAGATACCATGGCCGTTATTCCTGACCGTTGTTATGCAAGCATCTATCAGGAAACGATCAACTTTTGTAAAGAGCACGGGGCATTCGATCCTGCGACCATGGGTTCTGTGCCAAATGTAGGGCTGATGGCACAAAAAGCAGAAGAGTATGGTTCTCATGATAAAACGTTCCAGATGACAGGCGATGGTGCGGTTCGTGTTATTGATAAAAATGGAAATATTCTCATGGAACATGCTGTTTCAGAGGGTGATATTTTTCGTATGTGTCAGGTGAAAGATGCACCGATTCAGGACTGGGTTAAATTGGCGGTGAATCGCGCTCGTTCAAGCAGCACGCCTGCCATTTTCTGGCTTGATGAAAAGAGAGCGCACGATGCTGAAATCATAAAAAAAGTAGAACAGTATCTGACTCAGCATGACACCAATGGATTAGACATTCGGGTGATGGCTCCCAAAGAAGCGATTCGTTTCACTTTGGATATGATCAAAAAAGGTAAAGATGTTATTTCAGTCACAGGCAACGTTTTACGCGATTACCTCACAGATCTTTTTCCTATTCTGGAGTTAGGCACCTCTGCAAAAATGCTCTCTATCGTTCCATTGATGAACGGCGGTGGTCTGTTTGAAACAGGTGCGGGAGGATCCGCTCCCAAACATGTTCAACAACTGGTTTCAGAAAATCATCTACGTTGGGATTCTCTCGGCGAGTTTCTGGCGTTAGCGGCCTCTTTTGAGCATTTGGCTGTTCACTTTAAAAACCCTGCAGCACAAGTATTGGCGGATACCTTGGACGAAGCCACGAGTCGCTTTCTGGATAACAACAAATCTCCATCACGCAAAGTGGGTGAACTGGATAATCGCGGCAGTCATTTTTATCTGGCCATGTACTGGGCGCAAGCATTAGCGGCGCAAACCACTGATACTGAACTTCAAGCACGCTTTAAATCACTGGCTGAAGCATTAACAAGAAATGAAGGTAAAATTATCGCTGAACTAAATAGTGAACAAGGAAAAGCAGTCGATCTTCACGGTTATTATAAAATTGATGCGCAAATAGCTTCGAGTGTAATGCGTCCAAGCACTACTTTTAACAATGCGCTGGCGGCCATCGTGATATGAACGTTCTATTTTGCCAACGCAGTATTTGATTTGATGTTTTTGTGAAACAGTTCGACTTTCCACCGTTTTTTGTAGATTGTCTCAAGGGTTGTTTCTGTTGCGCCTAAATTATTGCTGATCAAATAAAGGGTTCCCGTACTCTCATCTTTGTTTGTAAAAACCTGGCGGTGTAAGAGCACTGGAAATTCCAGCCCCTTCACTCATCCTTGTACGGGTTTTCCTGACCATTTCAATTCATCAATACGAACATAACGACCTTGTTGTTTATCGGCCCGGCTCAACGCCAGGATAAAGTGTTTTTTCAAATCCTCATGGATAAACTTCATATTCTCACTGGATGAAAATCAGCTGTCTGCCAAGACGTAGCGCCATTTGAGTTGGTATTGTTAAAATTATACACCGCCACATGGCTAAAGCCGAGTATCCGTCCAATAGAGCGAACACCAAGCCCCTCTAAATAAAGAGTCAAAGCCAATTTGCGCTGAGATTCCTTAGAACCTGTTCAAGATCTTCTCAGGATCAGAGCAATAAAAGCCAGCGAGACCATACCTAAAGAGGATTCCAGTAAGCGCTCACAGTTTTTCCAGAGTCGAC